>JAKRSE010000351.1 GCA_022402505.1 Fimbriimonadaceae bacterium
TCGAGGGCTACGGCTGGGGGATTGCCGCCGACACGGGCGGCCGGATCAAGGGCAACAAGCTGGATGTCTGCATCGAAGAGCGATCCGATGCGCTTCAGTGGGGCCGGCGGAACGTCCGCGTCATCGTCTTCAACCAGAGAATGACCTCCGATCTTCGGCGGAACTGACGTGGGCGGACTGCGGCCCCGCAAAGAGCTGGGGCAGCACTTTCTCCGATCGGACTCTGTGATCCGCCAGATCCTGGCGGCGGCCGATGGCCTGGCCGGCGTTCTGGAAATCGGTCCGGGGCCGGGAATTCTCACTCAGGGCCTGGCGGCTCGATCGACCGTGATCGCCTTGGAGCTGGACGACCGGCTTGCCGAGGAGGCCGCCCGGGTGGCTCCGAAGGCCAGGATTCTGCGTCAGGATGCCCTCCAGGCCGACTGGGCCGCACTCCTTGGCGAGCTCCCGCAGCCTTGCGGCATCGTCTCCAACATGCCCTACCAGATTTCGGCGCAGCTGCTGGTCCGAACCGCCGACTGTGCCGGATTGATCGACCGCGCCGTCCTGATGATGCAGAAGGAGGTCGGGGAGAAGCTTCTGGCTCTCCCGGGAGACTCGCGGCGGGGTTCGCTCTCGGTCTGGATCCAGGCCTGCTTCACGCTCCAACGGGTCTGCTCCGTGCCTCCCGGCGCCTTTCGGCCTCCGCCGAAGGTCGATTCGTTGGTGTTGCGCCTGACGCCGCGGGCGGAGCCGGCTTGGACGAGTCGAGAGCAGTCCCTTGTTCGGAGGGCCTTCAGTCGTCCACTGAAGACTTTGGGCAACAATCTCAAGCAGGAGGTCGTGGATTGGGAGGCAGCGGACGTCTCGCCTGGCTCACGACCTCACCAACTGGTGGAGGAAGAGTGGAAGCGGCTGATCGCGGCGTGGTCGAATTCACCGAATGGTTGAAATCTCAGGCTCTCGAGTCGGGATTCCAGTCTGCCGGGGCCGTCGCTGCCGGGCCGGCGCGCACCTGGGAGAGCTACTCTCGATGGGTGGAAGAGGGCAACCACGGCCATCTCGCCTACCTGGCGGAGCAGAGAGATCTCAAGCGGAACCTGGACGCACTGCTGTCTGGGGCTGAGTCGGTCCTGGCGGTCGCCTTGAACTACAACCAAATGGTGGATCGAACCCCGGGCCGTCCGTGGATCGCCCGGTATGCGCTGGGGCGGGACTATCACAAGGTGATTCGTAGCCGGCTTCGGCGCATCGGCCGTCTGGCCGAAGAACGATCTCCCGGACTCCGTTGGCGAGTGGCGGTGGATTCGGCGCCGCTTTTGGAGAGGGAATGGGCTCAGCGGGCGGGCCTTGGCTGGCCGGGGAAGAACACGTGCCTGATCGACTCTCGTCGCGGCAGCTTCTTCGTCCTCGGATTTCTGATTCTCTCGCATCCCCTTGTCCCGGATCAACCATCTGGTGGGGGATGCGGCACCTGCCGACTCTGCATCGACGCCTGCCCCACCGGCGCGATTCATCCATTTGGTGAAACCTGGAAGGTCGACGCCCGACTCTGCCTGAGCACGTGGAACATCGAGCACAAGGGCGAGATTCCGGCCGAGATTGCCGACACCATGGGGAACTGGACCTTCGGCTGCGACGTCTGCCAGGAGGTCTGTCCCTTCAACCATCCCCGACCGTCTCAGCCGGATCGGGCAGTGGTGACTGATGATCCTGAGGTGGCCGCTGATCGAACCTGGCCGGACCTTCATCACTTGGCCGGGATCAGCGAAGAGGATTGGGATCGACTGACCAGAGGCTCGGCAGTGCGACGGGTCGGCTGGAAAGGCCTTCAGCGGAACGCCTTGATCAACCTGCAGAACCAGAGGGGCAGGGGCGGCGGCGAATCTCCAAAGCCGCCTGGTACCGGTTGAGATACGTCATGGCGGGGGCCTCCCAGCTCCAGTCTTGCGCGGCCGCGCTTGCCACCATTCTCTGCCAGTGAACCGGTTGGTGGAACATTTGCACCATATGGTGAAACTCGGACAGCAGAGCTTCTGGCAGGGCGGCTTCAAACAGGAAGCCCGTCTCGTTTCGCCGAATCGTCTCCCGCAGACCGCCCGTCGCACGGCCCAAGGGGAGCGTCCCATGCTTCATCGCGATCATCTGACCCAGGCCGCACGGTTCGAACAGGCTGGGCATGAGAAAGCAGTCGCTTCCCGCATAGATGAGGTCGGCGAGCGACGGGTCGAAGTCCTCGCAGAAGGCGACTCTTCCAGGATTCCGATCGCGAATGGCCCGCAACTCACCCGCCAGCCAGAGATCTCCCTGCGCCTGGATGACGATCCCGGCCGATTTCGCCATTTGGTCGAGGATCGGCAGGAGGAGTCCGAAACCCTTTTGGGGCGTCAATCGCGCGACGACTCCGCAGAGAGGTTCGGAATCCAAGAGAGTCAAGCCGACCCGCTCCAGCAGTTTTTGCCTGAAAGATCGCTTGAGGCTGAGGTCGGGGGCATCGATCTTCGGAAGACCATTTCGGACTCCGAAGAAACGTTCCTCGCCCTTCAGATGGCGAAAGAAGCCGTGGAGCATCGGGCTTCCATCCGGCGTGGTCAGCTCTTCGGCGTAGGTTTCGGAAACCGTTCCCGCCATGTCGCTGAACCGGCACCCCGCCTTCAGAAAGTTCACCGAACCGAACGCTTCCACCGCCTCATGGTGAAACAGGCTGCGGCTGAGGCCGGCCCGATCCAGGATCTCGATTCCGAACGGCCCCTGGTGCGCTTCATTGTGGATCGTGAACATCGCGGCGGTCCGGCCCCAAGTGCGCTCTTCTGCGTGACGGAGAAAGACGGGCACAAAGCCGGAGTGCCAATCGTGGGCGTGGACGACGTCCGGAATCCAGCCCAGTGTTTCGGCAACCCGGACCAGGGAGGCCGAATAGAGAAGCCAATCGTCCACCGTGGCCGAGTAGATCCGATTCCGCCGGTCGATCCGCCCGAACCGATGGTCCGGATCGATCAGCCAGAGCCGAAACCCGCCAAGGTCCGCCGACCAGCAGGCCACCGAGTGGCGCCGTTCCTGCCCCAGCCAGACTTCCGTCTCCTGCGGCGGGCCGATGATCTGGTTCGCAAGGGCCTCGCGGAGGAAGCCGTAGGCGGGAACAGCCACGACCGATTCCACGCCGAGGCTGCGCAGGGCGGCCGGCAGGGCTGCCGCAACGTCGCCGAGCCCGCCCACCTTGGCGTGGGGGGCGAGCTCGGCGGTCGCGTGCAGGACCTTCATCAGACTTCGACCAGGACGGCAGTGGCCTCGCCTCCGCCGATGCAGGGGGTGCAGATCGCCCGCCCGCCCCCGCGCCGCCGCAGTTCCATCAGCGCCGTCAGGATCAGGCGGGTGCCGGTCATTCCGATCGGGTGGCCGAGCGAGACGGCGCCTCCGTTCACGTTCAGCCGCTCCCGCGGGATGCCGACCTGATCCGCGGCATGCATGGCGACGACGCTGAAGGCTTCGTTCACCTCGAACAGGTCGATGTCCGCCACCGTCAGGCCCTGCCGGGAGAGCAGGAGTTGAATCGCTGCTGCCGGGGCGGTGGTGAACCACTTCGGTTCCTGGGCGACCTGGACCGCTCCGAGCAGCCGTCCCAGAACCGGTCGTCCCTCCGTCGTCTCTTCGGAACTCAGAATGAGGGCGGCGGCTCCGTCGTTGATCGAACTCGCGTTGCCGGCGGTCGTGACCCCCTCCTTGCCGAAGGCCGGCCGCAGAGAGTCGAGTCGGGAAACGTCTCCCCGCCCCGGCTCTTCATCCAGGGCAACCTCCAGGGGGTCACCGCGCCGCTGGGGCACCGAGACCGGGCTGATCTCTTCGGCAAGCAGGCCGGCCGCCTGGGCGTCCACGGCCCGGCGATAGCTCTCGGCGGCATAGGCGTCCACCGCCTCCCGATCGTAGCCGTGCTCGCGGGCGCAGAGGTCGCCGCATCCTCCCATGTGGACGTTGTCGTAGGGGTCCCACAGGCCGTCGTGGATCATCGAGTCGAGAACCTGGGCGTGGCCCATCCGGAAGCCGTTCCGACCCGCCGGAAGCAGGTAGGGCGCCCCGCTCATGGACTCCATGCCGCCCGCCGCGATCACCGAGGCGTCGCCCGCACGGATCGCCTGAGCAGCCATCATCACCGTCTTCATCCCGCTGCCGCAGACTTTGTTGATCGTGGTGCAGGGGGTCGAGTCGGCGAGTCCTGCGCCACGGGCTGCCTGCCGTGCCGGAGCCTGGCCCAGTCCGCCGGTCAGGACGCACCCCATCAGAACCTCGTCCACCGCTTCGACCTGGGAACGGTCGAGGGCGGCCCGGAGCGCGGCGGCGCCCAGCTGAGGGGCGGAAAGCGAAGAGAGGGAGCCTTGAAAGGCTCCGATCGGGGTTCGGGCTCCGCCCAGGATCACCACGCTGTGCACCCCACCAGAATACCGACGCTGAAAAGCCGCAACCCCGACCTCTCGCGAAGAGATGTCGGGATCGCTTGGTCCGATCGGGTTCCAGGGGCCATCCGGTCCCCGAATCGGGTCATTCTCCGGACTGGCCGAAGAACGGGTCGAACGGGATGAGGCCAAGCCGGCTCGCCATGCGCAGCGCCTGCACCCGGTTCTTCACCTGGAGCTTGTTGTAGACGTTCGCCAGGTGAAAGTCGACCGTCCGCTTGGAGACGACCATTTTGTCGGCCGCCTCCTGGCTGGAATGGCCCTGAGCAATCAAGCTCAGCACCCGGACTTCAGTCGGGGTCAGTCTGACCCCTCTCTGAGCCTCATTCCCACGTGATGCATTCGGAACTCCCATTGATGTCTTTCCCTTTGGTTAGGTTCGCCGCCTGTTGAGTTCCTTCCACACCCGTCCCTGCATTTCACATGGCCGGGAAAAATTCTGAAAAAAAGGTGTCAGATGGTCTCGATCGAGGCTCCATCGGCTGCGTGGCACGGGATGATTGTCGGCTGATAATCGGAAACGGCTCGTCGGAAGGCGGCCACGGCTGCGTCACAGAACTCGCTCAGGCGGACCTCCTCGACCAGGGCGACCACGGCCCCGCCGAACCCGGCTCCCGTCAAGCGGGCGCCGAGGCATCCGGGGGCGGAGACCGCCGCCAGGACCATCGCATCCAGGGCCGGAGTCGAGACGTCGAAGTCGTCGCGGAGCGAGGCATGGCTGCCGGCCATCAATCGCCCGATCTCCGCATCATCCCGAGCCCGAAGAGCCTTCACGAAGGAGAGGCAACGGGCGTTCTCGGTGAGGACGTGCCGGGCCCGCCGACGCAGAAGATCGTCGGTCAGCCGGGCCTCGTCTCCGGGGTTCGCATCCCTGAGCTTGGCCAGGCCGAGTCCGGCGGCTGCGGCCGCCACCGCCTCGGCGCGTCGGCGGTATTCGCCGTCCACCAGCCCGCGCTTCTGGCCCGTGTCGCAGAGGACGACCGCGAGGCCCGGAGGCAGCGGGACGGCCTCATGCTCCAGGCTGCGAGTGTCCAGCAGCAGAGCGTGCCCGGCAACCCCAAGGGCGCTGGCCGCCTGGTCCATGATTCCGCAGGGGACGCCGACAAACTCTCGTTCGGCCTTCTGAGCCGCCTTGGCAAGGTCCAGGGCGGAGAGGCCGCGTGCCTCTAGCCGGTTCCAGACCTGGGCGAAGGCCATCTCGATCGCGGCCGAGCTGCTGACTCCGGCCCCGTCCGGCAGATCGGCGGCGACGGCCGCCTGGATTCCGGTCCGAGCCGACATCGCCCAGGCCACGCCGGCCGGATAGCCGGTCCAATTTCCGGGCGGCGTCTGGGGATCGAGGTCGGCCAGGGAGACGGCTGGAGCCGGACCCTTCTCGCGGCTGACCAGATGGAGACGGGAATCCTCCGCCGGGGCGGCCGCCACCCAGACCTCACGGTCGATGGCGCAGGGGAAGACGAACCCGTCGCTGTAGTCCGTATGCTCGCCCAGCAGGTTGATCCGTCCAGGGCCCCGGCTCAGGAGCGTCGGCTCACGGCGAAAGGTGCTTCGAAAGAGGTCGAGGGCTGCCTCACGGGCCATCGATCCGGGTTCTACCCCTGAAGCGGCTCGGCGGGCTTGGCGAGCAGACGGAACTTGCGGTCTCCGGGTTCGCTGCGCCGGATGAAGCCGGCCTCCAAGTGGACCGGAGTCTCGCCGACATAGGCGGCCCGGAGGGCGGCTCCCACGGCCTGCGCCGCCTCTTCGGGATCGGCGGGCATGTCCTGGATGGACCGGCGAAGCGGTTCCTCGTCCTCAGGCCGACCCGTGAGCACAAGACCCGTCTTGGAGCTGGTGAAGTCGCCGTCGTAATCGAGGAGGGTGAACGAATCGCCTTCGGGGGTGTCGCCCGCTTCTGCGAGGAGCGCCCGGGCGACCAGCGGGGTCTGGCGCAGGTCGGAGAAAGCCTTCTTGATGCTGGTGCCCAGCCCGTAGCTCAAGCGCTCCAGAGTGACGTCCTCGGGGGACCGCTGATAGCCTTCCTTGTGGCAGTATTCGACGGCCGCCACCCGCAGCGCCTCAAAGTCCGTCTGGACCCCCATTCCGACCATGCCGATCCGATCGTAGACCTCGAAGACCTTGCGGATCGGGCCTCGCAGAGCGGCGATGAGGACGCCTCCAGGCAGCGAGACCGCCACGGCCGGCAACCCGCCTTTCAGCCGAGCCTCCACATAGCGAGCCCGCTGGG
>JAKRSE010000352.1 GCA_022402505.1 Fimbriimonadaceae bacterium
GCAGGAGGTTGTCCAGGGCGACAGTGACGACGGTGCGGTCCCCGCCAGCCACGATGCCGATCTCGACCCGGCACGATCCCTGGACCGAGCCGAGGTTGACCGGGGCCGACCGGAGCCGAATGAGGCGGGATTCGGCATAGGCTTCGGCGAACCGGGCCCGGACCGACTCGGTCTGCGCCGGCACGAGGATCGTCAGGTGGATTCCCCTCGGCAACGGAGCAGAGTGGGGGATGAAATCGACCTCAAACTCGGCATTTCTCGCCTTCAGAAGCGCACCGACTTCACCCATGTGCTGATGGCTCAGCGGCTTGTAGGCCACGAATCCAGACACTCGGGTCGAATGATGGACGCCGGGCGAGGGCGAAACACCGCTCCCGCTGCTGCCCGTAACCCCGAAGACCGACACCCGATCCAGCCCCAGCCCGGCCAAAGGCGCGAGACCGAGGCAGAGCCCGGTGGCGAAGCAGCCAGGCACGGCCACAAGCCGACAGCCGGCCGGCGGCGGGCCCGTGAGCTCCGGGAGCCCGTACCAGGCGGCGTCCAGCAGAGCCTGCCTGGGCGCGCCACGCCGATACCACTTCTCCACCTCGGCCGGGTCCTTCAAGCGGAAGTCGCTGCCGAGGTCGATGACGGACGCGCCCCGCTTCAGGAGCTCTTCGGCCAGATCGGCGGATGCGCCATGGGGGAGGGCCAGGATGATCGGGCCTCCGAGGTCGGCCAGCATGTCCGGATCGGGCTCCTGAATCTCCAAATCGACGCCAAGACCCGGCCGAACCTCGTCCAGACGCCTGCCGGCCGTGGAGTGGCCGCAGACAGCTCCGATCTCAAAGAAAGGATGCCCCAGCAGGAGCCGGACGGCCTCCCCGCCCATGAAGCCGCTGGCTCCCACGACTCCGATCTTCATTCGGATTCTGCTCCCACGGGCTCCCAGAGGTTCGGATGAGCCTCATGCAGCCGCGACTGGACCAGGCGGCCGAACTTTTCGGGTTCGCGCATGATGTTGGCGGCGGGGATCCCCAGGCCTTCCAGTCGGGCGACTCCGGCCAGATTGTCGGTCGCGGGTCCGGTGACCACCGAGACATGCAGACCCATGCCCCGGAGCCGCTCCACTCCGGCCACCCCGCCGACCACGTCGTTGGCCGCCAGGATGACGGTCGTGCATCGCTCGCGGAAGAGGTCGGACTCCAGAATCTCATCGACGCCGTAGGCTCCCAGGAGGCCGTCGCCGAGTTCCAAAACGACAGCGTCCGGCCCCTCTTCCATCAGCCTGGCGACCAATCGGCCGGCGACTTCCGGCATGTCGGTGCGGTAGGCGGTGCTGGGGATGCCGCAGTCCAGAAACGAGAGCGACAGGGCCGCTCCGTGGTCGCGGAACGACATGGGGTCGCGGATGGCGGCGACTCCCGTCGCCTTGCCGGCGTGGATCAGCCTGCCTTCCGACTTGAATCGGCGGATGAGGACGCTGGCCGCCGTGCTCTTTCCGGAGTTCATGCAGGTCCCGGCGACGGCGATCAGCGGCGAGGTCGCATCGCTGCCCTCCGGGGTTCGGATGGCGTGGTCTCCGAGCCGGGCGGGTGCACCCTTGATCATCGGAGTGCCGAGAACTTCCAGACGGATCGGCTCGCCCAGACCGACCATGCTGCCTTCCGAGATCCCGACGACCCCGCCCATGTTGAGCAGATGCACCGTGTCGCCGACCGCCAGGTCCGAGGGGACTCGGCCGCTGAAGCCTCGGAGGGCAGCCCGATTTCCCAGAACTCCGACGATGACATCGCCCGGAATGAGCTTGGCGGTCCGGCCGCTGAGCAGTTCCAGTTCGCCGTAGCTGGACCGGGCGCTCACGACCCGGCAGACGACAGCCGTGCCCTCGCGGCATTCAGGCTGAGGCGAAACGGAGAGGCCGGGGCCGAAATGGAAGGGCAGACAGACGCTGGCGATTTTGTCCGGCCGGATGCGGAGCGTCAGAGGGCTCAAAGACGATGGACTCCCGAAACGAGGCTCTCGGCAATCAATCTGCCAAGAGAAGGCGGGGAGTCAACGTTGACTGCGCCCGCCGGCAACCGCAGGCACGGCCGCACGGGCGAGTATAGCAAATTTCCCGCCGATTGCAACCCCCTGAGAATCAATGAGAATAGCCCTCCGGGAATTTTTCGAACCACCGGGCGGCGTGGCGGGCGATGTCCTCCAGTCGGTCGTGCTTCGGAGCCCAGCCCCAGTCCCGGCGGATCGCCTGGCTGTCCGCGACGAGCCGGGCCGGATCTCCGGGGCGACGAGGCGCCTCTTGGACCGGGACCGGCCGACCGACCGCCTGCTCGACTGCAGTCAGCACCTCCCGAACCGAGAAGCCCTGACCGGAACCGAGGTTGTAGACCCGGCTCTCGCCACCCCCCAGCAGATGGCGGGCGGCGATGACATGGGCTTCGGCCAGGTCGTCCACGTGGACGTAATCTCGGATGCAGGTCCCGTCCGGGGTCGGGTAATCGGTGCCGAAGAGCCGAAGGGCGGGGCGTCTGCCGAGCGCCGCGAAGATCGCCAGGGGGATCAGGTGCGACTCCGGCCGATGGTCTTCCCCGATCTCCCCATCGGGGTCGGCGCCGCAGGCATTGAAGTATCGAAATCGGACCGACTTCAGACCGTAGGCCTTGTCGTAGCTCTCCAGCATCCGCTCGACGGCGAGCTTCGTTTCGCCGTAAGGGCTCGTGGGAACCTTGGGATGGTCTTCCGGGATCGGGACGACCTGAGGTTCGCCGTAGACGGCCGCCGTGGAGCTGAAGATGAACCGTTCGATGCCGGCACGTCGCATCTCTTCCAGCAGATTCCAGGCCCCGATGGTGTTGTTCATCCAGAAGGCAGCCGGGTCGGCCACGCTCTCACCCACCTCGATCGAGGCGGCGAAGTGGGCGACCAGAGTGATCGGACGCCCCTCGATGGCGCGGCGGATCGAATCCCGATCTCGGAGGTCGGCCTGGATGAGGTCGGTGCCGCAGAGCGACTCCGCATGACCCTTTTCGAGGTTGTCCAAGGCGACATGCGGAACGCCTTCGCGGCGGAGGGCCTTGCAGAAGTGAGAACCGATGTAGCCGGCGCCCCCGGCGACCAGAATCATGGCCTCTAGGCTACCAAGGGAGCCCTCCAAAAAGAAGGAGGGGCCCGCTGACCTGAGCGGACCCCGATTGTTTGGCCGAGGAGTTGGCCGGGTTCATCACTGTCCCCGCTCCGTCAGGCCACGGGCGCTAAAACCCGCAACCTCCTCGGCGGCCACGTTTTCCTGTCATAGGTTGTGCACCACCTCCTTTGTTTTGGAATAGTATGCCGGGCGGAAACCCGACACCCATCCTTTCAGACGTGGCTGAAGGGCCGATCGTTGCACCTCGGCCGGCACCGGCCGAGACGGCAAGGGATCGAAACGAGGCCCCAGGCAAATGCGGCGACGATCGTTCGTCGGCCTCAGCCCTTCGGCCCGCAATCCGCACAATCACGAAACTTCCTTTGGAAGATGCGGTACAGAAGGATAGGCGTCATGCTGCAGAGTCCGCCCGCCGAACGCAGGCCGCGCAACTGGTCCGAGGTGATCCCGGACGAGGTGGTCGTCTTTCGCCAGAGCGCCTGGGGGGACTGGCCCGGATTGCAGCTCGTTCACATGGCCCATCGCCTGGCCGAGTTTCAGACCCGGTCGAACTTCCATTCCCTGTTCGTCTACACCGGAGAGCCGGGCAGTCTGGACGTTCGAGGGCTTGGGCGTCGAACCCGCATCGACCTCGCTCCCAATCAGGTCTCCTTCGCCCCTGCCCACGCCGAATTCTGGTCTCAGCCCCAGGGGATCGCGATGGAGAACATCGGCATCCTGATCGATCCCGCATGGCTTGAGTCGGTCTGGGAGACGAGCTCCCGGCGTCCATCCGAGCTTCAGCCGATGCTGGGCCGCCAGAACGCCCGAATCGCGGAGATTCTGAAGCTGCTGAACGACGACTTGAAGTCAGGCTGCCCCTATGGTCGGGTCTTCGGGGAGACCCTGACGGCCGTGCTCGCCCAGACTCTGCTGAATCTGCACGTGACCGAGACGACCGCCGAGCCGACGGGCCGGCTCTGCCCCAGCCGGCTGGACGCCGTGATCTGCCATATCCGAGAGAACCTGGCCGGAGAGCTCCGACTTCGGGACATGGCGGCCCTTGTCGGCTACTCCGAATTCCACTTCCACCGCCTCTTCAAGCAGTCCACGGGCCTGAGGGTTCACGAGTTCATCGTCGCCGCCCGGCTGGATCAGGCCGAGCATCTGCTCCGGCTGACCGACCAGTCGGTCTCGATGATCGCCGCCGAGGTCGGCTTTGCCGATGCAGGCCACCTGGCCAGGCACCTTCGACGCCGCCACGGACTCTCGCCATCGCAGTACCGCGTCCAGGCTCGACGCTGAAGCTTGGCAAGATCATCCTCGACGTGAGCAGGATCATCCCCGTTCGCTCCTCCGATCCGTCGTCAGAACCAGGTGACATGAACCTTGTTCATCACATTCGACGGTTCCTGGCTCCCGCCGGGCTCACCTGCCTCCTCGTCGTCGCCGCCGGATGCGGCGGATCGGGAGCGACGACTCCCTCTCTCACCGCCGCCCAGCTGAAATCAGAAGTGGCGGAGTCGATCCAGCAGGGCTTCTCGGCCCGATCCTCGGTCGCCCGCAGCTCGGGCCCCCGAGCGGCCGTGCGCAGCTCGGAAGGCATCCAGTTCGATGAGTTCTTCGGACTCTGGGCCAGGTCGGTGGAAGACGGGATCGAATACTTCGTGGACGAGGCGGCCACCCAGCCGGGCGGACGGCTGACGACGACCTCTTCGGCGGGCGAGGACGGCTCCTTTACCCAGCAGTCGAACCTGTCGATCACCGAAGGCCGACTGAAGGGCTACACCTACACCTCGAACCTGAAGGTTGCCGAGGGGCGGGTCGAGATCGAGCTCCAGGGTTCGGACCCGCTGAGCGGCAGCTTCCAGACGGTCGGCTCGTTCGAGGGAGGCAACGGCGCCTTCAGCTCGAACTACACCGACGAGTCCGGTCTGAAGCGGGTCTACTCGGTCCAGTTCAGCGAAGACGGAACCTCCCGCGTCAGCTTCAACACGGGCTCCGACTTCGTCTACACCCTGAACTTCCTGGCCGATGGTTCGGGAACGGGCTCGGTGACCGGAGCCGATGCCCTGCTTCCGGCCCAGATCGCCTGGAATTCGGTCGGCGATGGTCTGATGACCTTCACGGACGGGTCAACCCTCGAGATCAAGGGCTTCGACTTCGTTCAGTTCTGAGGCTCGGCGACGGGCTTTGGGGCTCGGGCGGCGGCGGTTCGCAGTTGTTCTGCGGCCGCCGCCGCGTCCTGCCGGGCCGAGTCGGAATCCATCCGCAGGCTGGTCATCAGGACCGGATGACCGATCGCTCGGGCCAGGGTGAAGAGGCCGGCTTCATCGGGGGCGGCCATCAGCATCAGGCGGACCCGCGGC
The DNA here is from genome assembly GCA_022402505.1 of Fimbriimonadaceae bacterium. Lineage (GTDB taxonomy): Bacteria > Armatimonadota > Fimbriimonadia > Fimbriimonadales > Fimbriimonadaceae > JAKRSE01. Next base: position 5,476 of record JAKRSE010000352.1, read on the forward strand.
CCTTCCCAGAACAGATAGCGGATCTCGCCCGCCGCAATCGTCGCTTCCGGAAGGCTGAGACCCTCCAGGGATGCCTGCCAGAGCTCGGTCATCTCGGCCGGGGTCAATCGGTCCCGGATTTCGAGGGCCAGGGCCACCCGCTCCTCCTTGAGGATGACGGCGAAGGATTTCCGCCGAGTCTGCCACCCCTCGGCTTCAAACTGCCCGGTCAACTCTTCAGGCAGGGTGTCGACCGGGAAGCTGCCGCCCGGCCGCGGAAAGCGTTCTCGAGCCGCCGTGAGCGTGTCTCCCAAGTAGAGGAGCCCGCCCGGCCCGGAGAGGGCGAGGCTGGTGTCGCTCGGGACGAGCGGGAGTTCGATCCTGAGTTCCGGCGCGACGGCAACGACGGCCGGAGCCGGAGCGTCTTCCGGTGTGGCCGCCGTCGGTTCGGCACAGCCGGCAGCCACGATCACGGAAACGGCCGCGAAGAGGGCGAGTCCCGCCCGGCGCCGAAACTCAGGCTGGGTCCCGAACATCCAGAATGCGGTACTGCAAAAGACCGGCCGGGGCATCGACCTCCACCTCGTCGCCCGCTTCGTGGCCGACCATGGCGGCGCCAAGCGGGGACTGAATGGAGATCATATCCTGATCCGGGTCCGCTTCGTACTCCCCGACGAGGGTGAAGCTGAAGACATCCATCAGGTCCAGGTCCTTGACCTTCACGGTCGACCCCATCTGCACGGTTCCCGCCTTCGCTTCGTCCACTTCGACGATCCGCGCCCGCTGCAGGGTCCGTTCCAGCTCGGCGATCCGAGACTCGAGCCGCGTCTGGTTCAGCTTGGCCTCGTGATACATGGCGTTCTCGCGGAGGTCGCCGTGCGACTTGGCCTCCCGGATGTTCTCGGCGATCCTCTGCCGTTCGGGGCCCTTCAGGAACTCCAGTTCCTTCACCAGCTTGTCATATCCGCTCTGGGAGAGCAAAACGTCCTGCGCCATCGTCTGTCGTCTTCTCGAAAGTGGGGTCGGGGCGGCACCTTTGCCGCGGTGGTTTCGATGCGGGCAGCCGCCGCATACGGGGGGACTCGAAAGAAAGATTCTTGAAAAACGAGGGAGGAAGCGGGCGATGAACGCCGGCTTCCCCCCGGTTCCGCTGAACCT
>JAKRSE010000036.1:0-535 GCA_022402505.1 Fimbriimonadaceae bacterium
CGTCGGCACCGTTCGATGGCCGCCTGATCCACCGCCTTCTCGAACGCCCGGAAGCCGGCCAGCTCGAATCCATGCTTGGCGGCCCAGGCCTGAGTCTCCCGGACCTGCTCCGGCGTCACCACCTTGCCCAGGGTGTAGTTCTCGGCCCGCCCCTCCATCGCGAGCATCATGGTCTCGCTCATGCAGGCGTAGGCCGTGCCTTCGGGAAAGCCGAAGTCGAAGCCGAAATCGACCCTCCCCGGCACCTTGACGACGCCTCCTTCGATGACCAGCACGTCCGGCCGCTCCTTGGCGACCCGCACTGAAACGTCCCGGGGCCGCGACACATCGCAGACGACCGCACCCGGCTTGAGGTGGGACGGCTGAATCACGGCCGATTCATCGCTCGTCACGGTGACGACCACGTCGCAGTCCAGCAGGTCTGCCGGGTCGATGGAGGCGGCGGCTCGAGTGCACTCCTCGGCCACGGCCTGCGTCCGCTCCAGGTTGCGGCCGATGACTCGGGTCTCGGCAAACTCCGGGCTCAAGACCAGGG
>JAKRSE010000036.1:545-3669 GCA_022402505.1 Fimbriimonadaceae bacterium
GGCAGCGGTCATGGCCCATTCGATCGCGGTGGCGACCGTGTAGCTGTTGCCGGTGGTCACGGCGATCTTTCCATCAGCGGCCAGGGTCTGGCCGCCATCGCCGACGATCGCGGTGTAGGCGCCGAGACCCAGAATGCTGCAACCCTCGTCCCGCGCGACCTCCACGGCCCGGCGAAGAAGGGCGAGCGAGCCCTCCGGGTCGGCCATCATCTGCCGGGGCGTGCGGGGGATCCCGATGAAGACGCCGCCGGCCTCGACGCCCGTCTTGGAGACCAATCCGGTGATCCGCCCGGCCACCTTCACGGGAAGGCGTCGGATCATCCCTTCGAGGGCGGCCCCGGGCAGGAACCGCATCCACGGATACTTCCGCGCCGCGTCCTTGGGGTGGATGGGGTGGACCGTGAAGGCGAACCGCATGGAATCAGGTCGGGAGGATACCGCCGGGATCAGTAGGCGTCCGGATTCTTCGCCTGGGCGCGGGCCCGGCGGGCCCGGTCGATGACCTCCATCGCCTCCCGAGCGGCGTCCTGTTCGGCGTCCTTCTTGGTCCGGCCCCGCCCGACCCCCATCGACTCGCCGTCGAAGCTCACCTCGACCGTGAACCTGAGCTCGGCATTCTGGCTGGTCTCGCGGACCACGGAGTAGATCGGCGTCTTTCGCCAGTTGGCCTGGGCGTACTCCTGCAGCTTCGACTTGAAGTCGAGCGGGCTCACATTGCCGGTGCCGATCTGCATCAGCAGAGGATTCAGCTGCTCCAGCACAAACCAGCGGGCCTTCTCCAGGCCGGATTCGATGTAGACCGCCCCGACCGTCGATTCAAAGATGTCGCAGAGGACGGAGGGCCGGGTTCGGCCTCCGGTGGCCTCCTCGCCCGGTCCCAGCTCCAGGCACCGATCCAGGCCGAGCCGCTTGGCGGTCTCGGCCAGCGGATGCTCCTGGACCACGCTGGACCGAGCCTTGGACATCATCCCCTGATCCCAGTCCGGATGGTTCTCATAGAGGTATTGGGCGATGATCAGGCCGAGCACGGCGTCGCCGAAGTATTCCAGACGCTCGTAGCTGTCTCGAACTGAGTTCTCCGCCGCCGAAGAGTGCCGCATGGCCATCCGGAACAGCTCTTCGCTCTTGAGGGGGATGTCCTTGGGAATCATGTCTTGATCCTGGCGAGCCCCTCGCGGAGCCGGCCGATCCCCTCCCGAATCTGGGCCTCGCCGCAGGCGTAGCTCAGCCGCAGGTGGCCGGGAGCTTCAAACACCGACCCGGGAATGCAGGCGATCTTGGCGTCGGTCAGGAGCCGTTTGGCCAGCGCTTCATCGTCGTCGACCTCGCCTCCCAGCCAGGCCGAGACATCCGGGAAGGCATAGAAGGCGCCCTGAGGAGCATGAACCTTGATCCCGTCGATCTCGCCCAACAGGTCGAGCATCAGGCTTCGGCGGGCGGCGAAGGTCTGCCGCATCTCCTCGACCTTCTCCGGAGCCATCTCCATCGCGGCGATCGCGCCGATCTGGGCGAAGCTGGTCGGGTTGCTCGTCACCTGGTCCTGAAGGTTGCTGATCCCCGCCGCCACCGCCTTCGGGGCATGGGCATAGCCGATCCGCCAGCCGGTCATGGCGTAGCTCTTGCTGCAGCCGTTGATCGTGATCGTCTGCGCCCTCGCCTCCGCTCCCAGCGAGGCGGGGCTGACGGGCTCGAAGCCGTCATAGACCAGCTTCTCGTAGATCTCGTCGCTGATGATCCAGAAGCCGTGGCGAAGGGCGAGCGCGACGGCCTCCTTGATCGCCTGACGGCTCCAGCCCGCGCCGGTCGGGTTGCCGGGCGAGTTCAGGATCATCGCCCGGGTGCGGCCCGTGATCGCTCCGCGCATCTGATCGACGGCGGGGACGAATCCGTTCTTGGCCTGGGTCTGGACGACCACCGGCACCCCCTCCGCCAGCAGAACCTGCTCCTTGTAGGTCATCCAGTAGGGGGCGAAGAGGATCACCTCATCGCCGGGATCGAGCAGCGCCTGCATCACGTTGCTGACCGAGTGCTTGGCGCCGCAGCTCACCACGATCTCGCCGGGCTCGGCCGGGATTCCGTTGTCGCGCTTCAGCTTGGCGGCGATCGCCTCCTTCAGCTTCGGTAGACCGCTGCTGGGGGTGTACTTCGTCTGACCCGACTGCATCGCCTGGATGGCAGCGTCGCAGATTTCGTCCGGAGTGTTGAAATCAGGCTCGCCGGCAGCGAAGGAGAGGCAGCCGTCAATCGTCTTGGCCAAGGCCGTGATCGCCAGGGTCGGCGAGGGCTGAAGGCGTGCCACACGGCGGGACAGTCGGGATTCCAAACCGCGACTCAGGATACCCCTGGGCTAGAATCGTTTCGTGACGAGACGGCCCTGGTGGATCTTCCTTGGGCTCGGACTTGCGGCGGCGTTTCTTCTCCACCTCATCTTCGGCGGCACGTCCACCCTCTCGCCCTTCGATCTCTGGCGGGAACTCACGAGCGGCCCTGGGGGAGATTCGGCGGCCAACGTCATCGTCTGGCAGATCCGCCTGCCCCGGGTCGTCTCGGCCCTGTTGATCGGCACGCTTCTGGGAGCCGTTGGGGCGGTGTTTCAGGCGTACTTCCGAAATCCCCTTGCCGATCCCTACGTCGTCGGTGTCGCCAGCGGGGCTTCGCTGGGGGGCGCGTTCGTTCTGCTGGTGGGTCTCGGCGCGGCCCTGGCCGGCCTGGCGGTTCCGGTCGGCGGCTTCTTCGGCGGGATGGGGGCCTTGGCTCTGGTCTTGGCTCTCGGGCGGGGGCCGGGCGGGGCGACGGTCGATCGGTTGATCCTGGCCGGAGTGGTCGTCGGGGCCATGCTCTCCGCCCTCGTCAGCGTTCTGCTGATCCTGGCCGGTCAGGATGCGAATCAGGTTCTGCGATGGCTTCTCGGCTCGGTGACGCCGGCCTCCTGGATCAAGGCCTCTGCCCTGGCCGTCGTCCTCGCCGTCATCCTGCCGCTGCTCTCTTCCCAGGCCAGAGTGCTGAACGGCCTCTCGATCAGCGAGCAGGCCAGTCGGACCGCCGGAGTCGATCTGGACCGGGTGCGCTGGATCGTTTTGGGAGGCGGAACCCTGGCGACGGCCGCGGCGGTCGTGATGGCCGG
>JAKRSE010000353.1 GCA_022402505.1 Fimbriimonadaceae bacterium
GGCGAAGCGCCGCCATCGCCGAACAAGCGTCCGAGTGGGTTTCCATGCAGAAGAAGATGGAGTCCTTGGCGAGGGTTCGGCCGGCCGTGGTCGAAGCGGGCGACCGGGTGCAGGTCATGTCCGGTCGGGCCGATGAGATCGGCGCATTCGTGGACCGGATCGACGAGATCGCTCGACAGACGAACCTGCTCGCCCTCAATGCAGCGATCGAGGCGGCTCGGGCGGGCGAGTCGGGCAAGGGTTTCGCCGTGGTCGCCTCCGAGGTGCGGAACCTCGCCGAAAGCGCGGCTTCGGCCTCCGCCGACATCGCCCGGGCTGTCGAACTGCTTCGGGAAGGCGCGGTCGGTGCGGCCCAGGGGATGGAGAAGATCGGAGTCGCATCCGATGAAGCGGTGGAGGCCGCCGGTCTGGCGGCGGCCTGCCTGGAGGCGATCTCCCAGGAATCGACGGCGGCCGAGGGGGCTGCCGCCGAGAGCGCCCGGGCTGCCGAAGCCATCGCCGTCCTAGCGCGACAGGCGGAGCAGGGCCTGGAAAGCGTCGCGGAGGGAGCTCAGGAGATGCAGGCGACGCTGGAGAACCTGGCCGCGGTGGCGGAAGAGAACTCGGCCGGCGCCCAGGAGATGTCGGCGTCCACCTCCGAGCTGGCGGCCCAGGCTCAGCAGGTCGCCGGGGGAGCGGCCTCGCTTCGAGACGAACTTGATGCCTTGACCGCCTCCTCGCAGAAGGTGAAGGCGGCCATCGAGCTCAGCGTGGAAGGCGGACGGGCCGCCTGAACCTGGGTCAGCCTCCGATCCGCACGGCGCGAACCGATGTGGAGACCTGACCGAACATGTCGGTGGACCGAACCTCGATCGGAACCGTCCCTTTCCAGCCGAGGCTGGAGATGGAAGCGGTCCAAAGGTGGGGGCTGTTGATCGGCGCGGGCAGCGGTCGCCACGGGGCCTGCAGGGTCTGATCCCGCTCGAACATCGCCTGGTAGACGGGGTCCGGCTTCGGGGTCAGGGTCATCGCGGTCCACGGTCCGCCTCCCAGTCGCATCTCGACTCGGCTCTTCTCCGACCCCGCCCAGACATTTGCGGTCACCTCGATCGGAGCCCCGACGGCGACCGTCTCAGGCGCATAGATCGCCATCTGTTCCGTGGCGGGCATTCCGGCTGCACGGAACTGAATCGTATAACTGTTGCCGTCAAAGCTGAACAGACTCCAGCCATTCGGGGCTCCGTCCCGCATTGTCGTGGTGGGGATTCCTCGGTCATCCGGCCGGCCGCGCCACCAGCTGCCGCAGGCGGTCACGTTCACGACGTGATGGTGGGGTTCCTTCAGGTGCTTTCCGTCGGTCAGGAACCGATGCTCGTGGAAGTGGGTGTGGGCGCTGACGCTGAGGGCGTGGGGGCGCGTGCCGATCAGGCGGAAGATCTCATCCTTGTCCTGGGTTCCATCCAGGGGGATGTGCATCATGAAGACCACCAGACGGTTCAGCGGCACGTCGCGGAGGTTGCGCTCCAGCCAGGTGAGCTGCCGTTCGCCGAACCGGCCGACGTAGCTGCCCCGATCCCCGGTCCGGCTCCAGTGGATGTTGTCCAGAACGACGAAATGGACAGGTCCGTGGTCGAAACTGTAATAGTTCGGTCCATAAATCCGGGTGAAAGTCTCGTCGCTCAGCTCGTCATTCGGGACGTCGAAGTTGATGTCGTGGTTGCCCAGGACGTTGTACCAGGGCAGGCCGAGCAGGGCGATGGCGCGGTTGTGGGGATCGAAGACGCTCAGGTCATCGAAGACGATATCTCCAAGGGTGACCCCGAATCTTGCCGTTTTCACCTCAGGGTTCCCGATCAGGGGCTCGATCACGTCGCGGGTCAGGTAGTCCACTTCGCGGACGTCCCGGCTCTGGGTGTCGCCGAAGAAGAGCGTGTGGAAGCGGCGCGGCTCCGGGGATCGGTGGAGGGGGAAGTCGATCGAGGCGGGAAGCGGGCCGGTCGGGGCGACTCCGGCATAGCGGAGGTTGGGCGGCGAGCCCTTGGGCTTGTGGACGTAGTAGAACTCCGGCAGGTTCAGATCGCTCACCGGGGTCATCCATCCCGTCGGCTTGATCACGAAGATCGTCTCGTCATCGGTGACGGGCAGGCTCCATCGGCCGCGCGAGTCGGTCTTGGTGATCGTGTAGCCGTCCGAGACTCGGATTCCCGAGAGCCCCGGCTCGCCCGGGTCGCGTCGTTCGTTCCGGTTCAGGTCGTGGTAGACGGTCCCTCGGGCGGTCTCCAGCTGGGCGGCTGCCGTTCCGGCGAGGGCGGCCAGCGCGGCGGGGAGCAACAGTCGGCGCATCCGTCCAAGCTACCCAACCCGATTGTCAAAAAGAGGTCAAGAATCGGCGGTTTTCGGCTCGGGCAGAACGGCGGCGGGGTCGTGGCGAAGCAGATTGACCAGGGACTCGAAGGCGGGACGGGCATGGATCAGGAGTCCCCAGGGGCGGACCTCCAGGGCGCCCGCCTCCCGCAGCGGCGCCTCCAGCCGGGTGTAGTCCCGAGGCGTCTTCCAGGAATGGAGCCGCCAGGGATGAACCGTCTCTCGGCCAAGAAAATCGAGAACCGTGCAGGAAACAGGCTCAGACTGCAGCACATACGGAGAATTCGTCGCCTCCTCTGCCGCGTGGACCAGGGTGAGGGCATGGAGGGTGGCGCCGATCATCAGGACCCGGCCCTCCCCGGCGATGACCCGCCCCAGCGGGGATTGCGGGCCGATCGGGGTCTCGGTGGGGAGGAGCAGGGAGGCCTGCTCGCTCCAACCCAGGCCCCAGCCGATCCAGGAGTGGGTCGGGTGGAGGCTCCGCATCTGCGGGCCGAGCAGTTCGATCGCGGCCGAGGGGATCAGGCCGGTCCAGCAGGGGGTGGACCGACCGTCGAACCGGGGAGGCCGGTCCGGGCCGTCTTCCGCCGAGCCGGTGAAGGTGGGAAAGAGGGTCCACCTCTCCCCCCGCGCCGCCTGAACCCAACGGACGAACTCCTCCGGCGACCCAAACCCGCGGCGAACCCCCCGATACCCAGAATGAATCGCCACCGGCCCCGCGAAGTCGAGGTCGGTGGCGAGATCAGCGAGTCCGGCCCTCAACTCTGGGGGTTGGGGGTGATGGTGAAGCCTTGGCTCTGGAGCTCCTGGCCGATGTGGCGGAGCTTCTTCATGGCTCGGAGTTCGATCTGGCGGACTCGTTCTCGGGTGACGTTGAGGGCGGCTCCGACCTCTTCCAGGGTTCGCGAGCGGCCGTCGTCCAGTCCGAATCGGAGTCGGACGACGTCCTTCTCTCGGCTGGTGAGTCGGCCGAGGATCGAGTCGATCTCTTCCTTGCGCATCAGCTGCCAGGTGACGTCGCTGGGGGTCGGCATGTTGGTGCTGGGGACGAAGTCGCCGATGGCGCTGTTGTCCTTTTCACCGACCGGGGTTTCCAGCGAGAGGGGTTCGACGGCGACGCGCATCATCTCCTGAACCCGTTCGACGCTGAGCCCGACCTTGGGGGCGATCTCTTCCGGCGTAGCTTCGCGATGCAGCTCCTGCTGGAGCTGATTGGCGGTCTTCATCACCTTGTTGATGTGTTCGGCGACGTAGACCGGGATTCGGACGGTGCGGCCCTGATTGATGATGGCCCGGGCGATGGCTCGCCGGATCCACCAGGTGGCGTAGGTGCTGAACCGGAATCCCTTGCGCCAGTCGAACTTTTCGACGGCTCGGATGAGTCCGAGGTTGCCTTCCTGGATAAGGTCGGCGAGGGGGATGCCTCGGGCGTTGTACTTCTTGGCGATGCTGACGACCAGGCGGAGGTTCGATTCGATGAGCTGCTGCTTCGCCTGGGTTCCGATCTTCATGACGTCGCGTCGGTCGAAGTCGGTCCACTCGTAGTTGGTGGGGAAGTTCATCAGCTCGGCGACCTTCGGCCACTTGCCCTGTTCGGCCAGGTCCTTGGCCTGCACCTTCTTGGCAAGGTCCTCTTCCTGGGCGGGGGTGAGCAGGTGGGCGCGGCGGGTCTGCCGCATCCACATTTCCAGGTCTTCGCCTTCGTCGCGGCGCTCTTCTTCCTCCTCCTCCAGGTCGAGAAGCTCCTCTTCGTTGGGCTCGTCCTCACCTTCGGGCTCATCCATGACCATGTGCTTGGATGAGTCGACGAAGGTCTGGCGTCCGTGATTTCGGACGGTGATGGCCTTGCCCCGCTTCGCCTTGGGCTGGGAAGGAGCTTCGGCCTCGGTGCCGGGGGCGGAGCTTTCGGGGTTCAAGGTTGCGGGATCAGACATGGAGGAGGAGGACGGTTTGGCCATTACGGGCGACACAAATTGACGGGGGCCTCAGCGGAACGAATCGGCTCGCTCTCGCCGGCGGTTGGCAGCGGGAGAGGTCGGTTTCGGCATGAGACTTTCAATGTAACAGACTTTTCCCGATTCGGACGCGAATCCGACTTGGGAGATTGCAGGGTTCTGGGTCACAAGCACCGTGCCAATGTATCAGGACGTTCCGGAACCCGGTTCTGCTGCAAGGGCCCGTTGTCCTTCCGTCACCTTCCGCCCAGCCGCCGCAGTCGGTCGACTGCTTCAGCCATGCATCGTCCCAGCCGCTCGGCCGCTTCCCGGGTGTTGAACCGGCCGAAGCTGATGCGGACGGTGCCGCGGTTCCAGTCATCGGAGAGGCCGAGTCGGGAGAGGAGCAGGCTCGGTTCCGTGCCTCGGCTGCTGCAGGCGGCTCCGGTGGAGACCTGAAAGCCCTGGGCGTCCAGCTCTTCGGCGAGCGGCTGCGCTTCCAGACCCAGAAAGCTGACCGAAAGGATGAAGGGGCTGTTCTGGGTGTGGGCATTCAGCCTCAGGTCTGAGACGGACGTCAGCCCCTCCAGAACGGCCTCGCGGCAGTCGGCGGCAAGGCTCCGATCCTCGCCCATGCGCTCCAGGGCGATGGCGGCGGCGGCGCCGAAGCCGACGATGGCCGGGACGTTCAGGGTCCCGCTGCGCAGGCCCATCTCCTGCCCGCCTCCTTTCAGCATCGGCGCCGGGGCCGATCCGCCGCGCAGGTGCATGGCGCCGATTCCCTTTGGTCCATACAGCTTGTGTGATGAAAAGCTGCCGAAATCGTACCAATGGTCGTGAAGCGGCATCTTCCCGGCGGCCTGGGTGAGGTCGCGGTGGAGCCGGTCGGCTCCCGCGCCCGGATCCAGATCGGGGTCGAACCAGGCGCGCAGATCGGGGATGGCGCCGGTCTCGTTGTTCACCAGCACGACGCTGAGCAGGGAGGTTGGGCCGGCGGGGGAGGCGAGGGTCCAGCCGTGCGCCTCGGCCATCCGCCCCCCCGCGGCCCGGAAGGGCGCCTCGACCGAAGAGTGTTCGTAGGGACTGAAGACGGGCTGCGGATGCCCCCCGGCCAGCCAGTTGTTGGCTTCGGTTGCGCCGGAGGTGAAGACGATCTCGGCGGGGTCGTCGGCATCCACCAGCTCGGCGAGCCGCATCCGGGCGACCTCGACGGCGGCGGCGGCCCTCCTTCCCACTGAATGGAGAGAGGACGGATTGCCCCACTCATCCTTCAGCCAGGGCTCCATTTCCGCCCAGACTCCTGGGTCCAGCGGCGTGGTCGAGGCGTTGTCGAAGTAGCGGTCCCGCATCGGTTGCTGCCGCTCCAGTATGGCCGTCAGACCGAGGCCTGAACCGGGAAGCGGTGGAGAAGCCGCTCGGCGATCTGCACGGCGTTCAGGGCGGCCCCTTTCAGCAGCTGGTCTCCGGCGATGAAGAGGCAGAAGCCATTCGGGTTGCTCAGGTCCTGCCGGATTCGTCCGACCAGGACGTCACCCTGCCCGGAGGCCTCGATCGGCATGGGGAAGCGGTTTGCGGCCCGGTCGTCCACCAAGCGAACGCCCTCGGCTGTCTCGAGGGTTCGCCGAACCTCCTCCTCGCTGGGGGCGGGGCCGGCAAACTCGACCGTGACCGACTCCGAATGAGCCCGCAGCACGGGAACCCGGACGCAGGTGACGTTCATCTTGAGGTCGGGGTCGCCGAGGATCTTGCGCGACTCTTCCCGCACCTTCCACTCCTCCTCGTTCCAGCCGGCCTCGTTGATGGCGGTGTTGTGGCTGAAGAGATTGAAGGCGTAGGGGTGGGGCAGGATCTTCGGGGGGATCGGCTCGCCGCCCGTGACGACCGCCCGGGTCTGGTCTTCCAGCTCCTGCATCGCCTGGGCCCCGGCGCCAGACGCGCTCTGGTAGGTGCTGACGATGATCCGTTCGATCTTCCCCAGCCGCCGCAGGGGTGCGACCGCCATGAGAAGGATGATGGCGCTGCAGTTGGGGTTGGCGATCAAATGATCGTCCGGCCCGATGGCGTCCAGGTTGATCTCCGGGACCACCAGGGGGACTCCTGGGTCCATGCGGAACGCGCTGGAGTTGTCCACAACCAGGGTTCCGCGTGCGGCCGCCGCCGGAGCCAATCGTCGGGAGACCGAGGACCCAGCGCTGAAGAAGGCCACGTCCAGGCCCGCCAGGTTCTCGTCGGTCGCCTCCTGAACCACGACCGGAGCCCCGTTCAGTCCAGGGAGCGGCTGATCCGCCGAACGGGGAGAGA
>JAKRSE010000354.1 GCA_022402505.1 Fimbriimonadaceae bacterium
TCCTGCTTCGCCGGCCTCCTCCTCGTCTCGATCAACTTGGCGGGGTGCGGGGGCGAGGGTGTGGCCTCGGGAGGCGGGACCGGCGGAGGGGGCACGGGTGGAGGCGGCACGGTGCCCGCGGCGGTCGAGCTGCGGAACGGTCACCGAATCCTCGCTTTTGGCAGCGTTCCAGCCTCTCTGTCATGGAGTCGGCTGCCGCAGACCATCCAGTGGAAGCCCGAATCCGGCCCAGCGGAAGAGGTCGAGGATGTGATCGTGCCGGTCAGCGTGGGCCCCGGTCGTCGGCTGCTGCTGGTCCGGAAAGGCACCCAGCCGATCAATGCTCGGTTCATCGAACCCGCGAAGCTCTCCTACGGCACGGGCCTGGTTCAGGTCCGGACGGACGACCAGGGCCGCTTTGTTCAGAACCTTCTGCTCGTCGATTCGGCCGAGGCGACCTTGACGGCCCAGTCCGACCTTGAGGTGGAAGGCGTGGTCTTCCGCCAGGTGAAGTTCCTCGCAGGCCGTGCCGCCCCGAGGACCTTCGGGATGTTCCCCCAGTTCAGCCTCCGGTTCACCACCACGGCCGCCGCCGGGCACCGAGTCGAGGGCACAGTGGACTGGGGCGAGACCTTCCCACGGCGCGCATTCCGCTTCCGAAGCACCTATGCCAACGGCGGCGCGCTCAACATGACCGGAGACACGGACGACCTGGGCGTCGCCGCGGTTGCCGGAGGTCTGCCCCACGCATCCGCCGGGGCCGAACCGACGGTCGTGACCCTGGACATCGAAATCGACCGCTGACCGGAGCCGATCTCTCGGCTCAGCCCTTTCGCTGAGCGAAGTCGGCCATGAAGTCGGCGAGTGCCTTCACGTTCTCGGCGGGCTGGGCGTTGTAGATGCTCGCCCGGCAGCCGCCGACGCTTCGGTGGCCCTTCAACTCAAGGAATCCGTGCTCCTTCGCCTCCTTCAAGAAGGGATCGGTGAGGGAGTCGTCGCCGAGCACAAAGGGGACGTTCATCCGGCTCCGATTCGCCTCGACCGCATGGCCTCGGTAGAAGCGCGCCGAGCCGTCGATCGCGCCGTAGAGGACGGCCGCCTTGGCCTCGTTCGCCGCCTCGACCGCCTCGATTCCGCCGCGGTCCAGCCAATGGCGGAAGACGAGTCCGGCCATGTAGATCGACCAGCACGGAGGCGTGTTGTAGCGGGAGTCGTTTTCGGCTTGAATCCGGAAGTCCAGCATCGGCGGAACACCCTCGGGCACCCTCTCCAGGAGGTCCTTGCGGATCACGACCAGGGTCAGCCCGGCGGGCCCGATGTTCTTCTGCGCCCCGGCATAGACCAGCGCGTACCGGGAGAAATCCATCTTCCGGCTCCCGATCGTGCTGCTCATGTCGCAGACCCAGTCGGTGCCGTCCGCCGGCGGGTCGGTCATGTAGTCCACCCCCTGAATCGTCTCGTTGAGGGTGATGTGGGTGTAGGCTGCCCCTTCGGTCCGGTCGAGGGCGGTCAGATCCGGGGCCGAGCGGAACTTGTCCGCCTTGCCCGTCCAGATCTCCTGTGCCGCGCCTTCCAGCCGAGCCGCCTCGATCGCCTTCTGCCCCCAGCTCCCGGTCGTCACGAAGTCGGCTCCGCCCCCCAGGTTCTTCGGGATCATCGTGAACTGCAGGCTCGCGCCTCCCTGCAGAAAGAGGACGGCGTGGCTGTCGGGAATCCCCAGAAAGGCTCGTGCATCCGCTTCGGCAGCCGCCTGGATCGCGTCGTAGGGCTTGCTGCGATGGCTCATCTCCATCACCGACATCCCGGACCCGGCCTGGCTGAGCATCTCCTCCCGAGCCTTCTCCAGCACCTCGACAGGCAGGACCCCCGGTCCGGCCGAAAAGTTGGCAGCACGCTTCACCGACATCCGCCGAGTTTTACCGGACGCGGCGGGGCTTGAGATCGCGAAGCAGGACCGCCTCGCACTTTGCCAGAATCGGTCGGGGAGAAGCGGCTTGAGGTCCACTGACTACCTGATTGAAGCAGCTGAACGTGCAACAGGCCAGATGGAGGCCATCGCTCGAGAAGCAGAAGCGGAACTGGTCCTTCGAGTCCAGCAGATGACGATGCTGGTCTCGGCCATCACGGCTTTGCACGGCCTAGCCGCCACGGGAATTCTCGCCTACCTCGGGGCGAACCTGGATCGGATTCAGCCCCTGGGGGCGGCCGGCATCGGTCTTCCGCTGATTGGGGGAATCGTCTCCTTTCTGATGGGCCTTCATCGGGTCAGAGAGAACTTCGGCAGCTCCCGAAGGCGCGGATTGATGCCCAAGAGCCTCGTGCGGGAATCCAGGACCGCCCCGGTGGAGCGGTGGGCCGAGATCCTGCTCAGAGTCGAGTGGGAATGGAACGGAGACGATTCGGCAGAGACCGACGATGGCGTCGACGCCGCAGAAGGCCGTGTGTCTCTTGCCCGACGGAAGCTCGACTTGGCGGTCGACCGAGCCTCCGACATTCTGAGCATGGTGGATGTCCACCGGGAATCACAGGAAGAGACCATGCACATCCTCTTCGGTTCGGCGGTCTGCTCTGGGCTCAGCGTGCTGATGACGCTCCTTCACGCGATGTCCGCGGCGCAGCCGGTGGTCCCGTCATCGTAATCCAAGCACGGTGAGCTTCGTCGAAGCAGACAGGAACACGCTGTGAGATCGGCATTGGCGAGAATTGCCGGCTTGACATTCAAGACACTTCGAGCCGATAATGAGCGAGAACGGAAACAGGGCTTTGAGCAAGAACACCACGGAAAAAGAGAAGGAGCAGGACGCTTCTCGAAAGAAGATCTTGGGCCCAATCGAAATCGACTGGTTGGAGCGCCCGCCGGGCTATCGCCCTGGCTATGCCGATATTGATCTCGGCGAGGTTGCTCGTCAGGTCCGTCTCCAAAAGGAAGCCGCGGGAAAATAGTCCGAGCCCGCGCCGTCATCCTGCTTTCGGGCGGGCTCGATTCTGCGACGGTCCTGGCCATGGCCCGGGCCGAAGGGCTGGAATGCCACTGCCTCACCGTCCGCTATGGGCAGAGGCACCAGGCGGAGCTTGAAGCGGCCGGCCGGGTCGCCCGGGCGCTGGGTGCAGCCGATCACCGATTCGCCGACGTGGACCTGCGGGTCTTCGGCGGCAGCGCGCTCACGGCCGAAATCGAGGTCCCCAAGGACCGGGAAGAGGAGGCCATGACGGCCGACATCCCGATCACCTATGTGCCCGCCCGCAACACGATCATGCTGAGCCTGGCGTTGGGCTTTGCCGAGGTGATCGGCGCGGAAAGCATCTGGTGCGGGGTCAATGCGGTGGACTATTCCGGCTACCCGGACTGCAGGCCGGAGTTCATCGCCGCCTTCGCCGAGCTGGCCCGCCTGGCGACCAAGGCCGGGGTCGAAGGCCGGCCGATGCGCATCGAAGCCCCCTTGATCCATCTCCAAAAGCATGAGATCATCCGGGCGGGGCTGGACCTCGGCGTCGATTTCGGCCTGACCCACAGCTGCTACGATCCCGACGACCAGGGCCGGGCCTGCGGACGGTGCGACTCATGCCGGATCCGCCGAGCCGCCTTCCACCGACTCGGTCTGGCCGACCCTGCCCTGGCCCACCTGGACGCATGAGCCGACTCCGCATCGCCGAAACCTTCGTCAGCATCCAGGGCGAAGGAAGCCGGCTGGGCTGCCCCAGCCATTTCATCCGAATCAGCGGCTGCAACCTGCGGTGCCGCTGGTGCGACACCCCCTATGCCAGCTGGGACCCCGAAGGGCCGATGCGCACGATCGACGAACTGCTCCATGAGGTTCGGCAGACTTCGGTCCAGGACGTCGTGGTCACCGGGGGCGAGCCGATGCTCTTCGAACCGGTGGTCGCGCTGTGCGAGGGTCTTCGCGAGCTGGGCCGAACCATCACCATCGAGACGGCAGGCACGGTCCACCGCGACCTCGCCTGCGACCTCATGTCGATCAGCCCGAAGCTGGCGAATTCGACGCCGGATCCCGACTCCGGCTGGGCCGAGCGGCACGAAGCGACCCGGCTGGACCGCGAGCCCCTCCGCTGGCTGATGGCGGACTACGACTGCCAGCTGAAATTCGTCGTCGATCCGGAGGGCAGCCTCGGCGATCTCGCCGAGATCGAGGAGGTCCTCGCGGAACTGCCGCCGATCCCGGGCGACCGCATCTTCCTGATGGCCGAAGGGACGGACGCCGAAACCCTTCACCGCCGAGAGAGGCTGCTGGTCGAGGAGGTCCTGAACCGAGGATGGCGGCTCACCCCTCGCCACCACATCGACCTGTTCGGCGACGCTCGGGGCACTTAGCGGCGGCTGCTCATCCGGCTCTTGATCTCCTTCAGGAACCGGTCGCGATCCTTGGGAGATATGTTGATGTCCGGGCCTTTGCGACGAGAGATGGTCAGGCGGTCCAAGGACCAGGCGGGCCCGGATCGGAGGTCATTGGAGGGCTCGATCTTCTTGATGTCCGAATAGGCCACCCGCCACTTGATCAGACCGCTCCGAATGACGAGTTCCTTCTCCTCCAGCCGGTAGTTGCAGGGCCACACGATCGCCGCCATCAAACCGATCACACCGACCATGATCGGAATCCCGAGCCAGTCGCCCTCGGTCACGAATGCCGAGACGGCCACGACCAAGCCCGCACCGAGCGAGACGATCATCAACACGGCAATCCAGGCATCCACTTTCGTCGTGAACTTCATCAAGGAACCTCCCACAGACGATTCTACGATCTTTCTTCCGACCTGAGACCAAGCCTTCAGCCTCGGCTCAACGAGATCGCAGGCCCCGGTCGTCCGGAGTCAAGACCAGAATCGTGGGCTAAGAGCCTTCCGATCCTGCTCCCAATGCCGTCAAACCAGTTCCGAAATCCGTCGGGCCAGCCGGAGGTCGAGCTCAGTCAATCCGCCCGCGTCGTGGGTGACGGTCGAGACGACGACCTTTCGGTAGCCGATGAGGATGTCCGGGTGATGATCCATTCCGTCGGCAACATGCCCCACCGCCGCGGCGAAAACAACGCCGGATGCATAGGCGGCAAAGGTGAATTCCCTCCGCAGCATCCCGTCTTGGAGGTCCCAGCCCGTCAGGGACTCAAGGCCCTGGTTCAATGCCTCATCGCTCAGCCGGTCCCGGCTCATTCCGTCCATAATTCTCCAGATAGGGCGCGGCGTTGCGCCGCTCCCTTCCTACGGAGAATTTCTCTTGTCATTCCAGTTTGAACAGGCCAAAGAAGTCCACTGGAACCTCTCGGTTCCCGAACTGATCGAGCACGCGATCCACCACGGCGAGGGCATCCTGGCCGAGAACGGCGCCCTCGTCGCCTACACCGGGCGATACACGGGCCGAACCCCGAAGGACAAGTTCATCGTCGTGGACGAGTCCACCGAGTCCACCATTTGGTGGGACAACAACCGACGAATGTCGCGGGAGACCTTCGCCGAGCTGAAGGCGAAGGCGTCCAGGGCGATTCCGTCCAAGAGGATCTATGTCATCGACGCCTTTGCCGGAGCCGACCCCGCCCATCGAATCCGGGTCCGATTCCTCGTCGAGAACGCCTATCACGCCCTCTTCATCAAGCAGCTGCTGATCCGCCCGACCGAGAAGGAACTGAGAGATTTCACGCCGGATTGGACGGCGGTGAACCTCTGCCGCGAACAGTGGGTGCGGACCGAGGATGACGGAGAGCACGACGCCGTCATCGCCCTCAACTTCGGAGCGAAGGAGATCCTCATCATGGGCACCGAGTACGCCGGCGAGATGAAGAAGTCGATCTTTAGCGTGCTGAACGCCCTGCTCCCAGCCAAGGGAGTGATGCCGATGCACTGCTCGGCGAACATCGGGCGGGACGGCGACACGGCCCTCTTCTTCGGCCTGAGCGGAACGGGCAAGACGACCCTTTCGGCCGATCCTGACCGCCAGCTGATCGGCGACGACGAGCATGGCTGGACCGACACCGGCGTCTTCAACTTCGAAGGCGGCTGCTACGCCAAGTGCATCCGACTGAGCCGACACGGCGAGCCTCAGATCTGGGAGGCGATCCGGTTCGGCGCGGTTCTGGAGAACGTCGTGCTCCGTGAGGGTCGGCGTCCGAACTACGACAGCGACCACTTCACCGAAAACACCCGCTGCGCCTACCCGCTGGAGCACATCTCCAACGCGGCTCACCCCAGCACGGGCGGTCATCCGGACAACATCTTCTTCCTGACCTGCGACGCGAGCGGCGTTCTGCCCCCGATCAGCCGACTGACCGCCGACCAGGCCATGTACCACTTTCTGAACGGCTACACGGCCAAGGTGGCGGGCACGGAGAAGGGGGTCACGGAACCGACGAAGACCTTCTCGACCTGCTTCGGTGCGCCCTTCATGCCTCTGCCGCCGGAGGTCTACGGCCGCCTGCTGGCGGAAAAGATCGCCCGCCACGGCTCGCGGGTCTGGCTGGTGAACACGGGCTGGACGGGCGGCGGCTTCGGGCTGGGCCACCGGATGCGGCTCGACTTCACCCGCGCCATGAT
>JAKRSE010000355.1 GCA_022402505.1 Fimbriimonadaceae bacterium
TCGAGTTCTTCGGCCACGAGATCTGCGCCGACAACGAGATGATCGGGTACGAGGAGCTGGTCGCCTATTGGCAGGCCCTTGCCGCTTCCACAGGCCGCCTGAAGATGATCCGTCTCGGGACGACCTCCGAAGGGCAGGATCAATGGATGGCGGTCGTCAGCGATCCCGCCAACCTGGCCCGGCTCGACCAGATCCGAGCCGGATCTCGGACGCTCGCCCTGGCCCGGAGCCTCCCGACCGAGGACGAAGCCCGCCGCCACGTTCGCCGACTCCCGGCAACCGTCTGGCTGGATGGAGGCATCCACAGCACCGAAGCCCTGGCCCACCAGCAGCTGGCCGAGGCCGCCTTCCGCCTCACCACCCGCGAGACCGAGGAGAACCGCCGCTTCCTGCGCGACTGCCTCATCCTGCTGCCCCACATCAACCCGGACGGGCATCGGCTGGTGGCCGACTGGTTCAACCGCCGATCGGTGCCGGCGGAGCGGTCGATGGCCGGGCTCCCGAGGCTCTACCAGAAGTACGCGGGCCACGACAACAACCGCGACTGGTACCAGATGAACCTGCTGGAGACCCGAAACGTCAGTCGGGCCCTCTACCACGACTGGTTCCCGCAGCTGCTCTTCAACCACCACCAGACCTCGCCGGCCGGCACGATCATGTACCTGCCGCCGTTCCGCGACCCCTACAACACCCACATCGACCCGATCATCCAGACGGCGACGGAGGCGATGGGCGCGCACCTGCACCAGAGGCTGGTCGCCGAAGGCAAGGCCGGGACGGTGATGCGGGACGGAGCCGGATTCAGCGCCTGGTGGAACGGCGGGCTGAGGACCACCGCCTACTTCCACAACATCATCGGAATCCTCTCGGAGACCTTCGGAACCCCGAACCCCAGCCAGGTGCCCTTCCGCCTGGACCGGCAGCTGCCCAGCACCGACCTGCCGATGCCCGCCGCCGCCGGTCCCTGGCGATGGCGGCAGTCCCTCGAGTACGTCATGTCGGCCAACGACGCCATGCTGGACTACGCCTCCCGAAACCGGGAGAAGCTCCTCCTGACCAAGTGGCGGGCGGCAAGGAACTCGATCGAACGGGGCTCCCGAGACTCCTGGACCCGCTACCACGGCCGCCTGAACGAACACGGCGCCGAGGCCCTCTCCCGGCCGGACTTCCGCGACCCCCGGGCCTTCGTCGTCTCGGCGCGACAGACCGATTTCGGGACGGCTCAGAAGTTTCTGGAGATCCTCCGGCTTGGCGGCGTGGAGGTTCGCCGGATCGAAGACGGCGAGCGAAAGGGCGACTGGGTGGTCTTCACGGATCAGGCGTATCGGCCGCACATCCTGGACATGTTTGAACCCCAGGACCACCCGAACAAGCTGCGGTTCCCGGGCGGCCCTCCGATCCCGCCCTACGACACCGCCGGCTACACCCCCGCCCTCCAGATGGGCGTCGCCTTCGATCGGCTGCTTGATCGGCCCGACCTGAAGACGAGCCTCTGGCAGACGCCGATCTCCGCCGATGCCTCCGGGGTTCCGGGGCGACGGCTCGCCGGCCCGATCTCGCAGAACGACAGCCACGGTCTCGCCTTCCGCGCCCTGGCCCAGGGCCTGACCGCCACCCGGACGGACCAGGAGATCGTGATCGAAGGGCCTGCCGACCGCCTGCAGAGCCTGGTGAACCAGATGCCGGCGGGTCGATTCTCCTGGTCGGAAGCCGGCGGCGGCGAGCGGCTCAAGCTCCCCAAGGTCGCTCTGCTGGACGTCTACGGCGGCCGCCAGCCGATCGGCTGGGCATCCTGGATGCTGGACCACTTCGGCATCCCGTTTGAGGCCGTCTATCCGCCTCAGATCGACCGCGGCGATCTGACCTCCGGCGGGTTCGATGCGATTCTGATCGTCGGCGGCCTGATCCCGGCCCGGGACGGTCAGGGCGGAACATCCGGCATGGCGAACGATCCGACGATCCCGTTCCAGCTGCGGCGCCAGATGGGGGCCATCTCCGTCGGCCGCACCGTCGCCGAACTGCGCCGATTCGCCGAAGCGGGTGGACATGTTCTTGCCATCGGATCCTCGGCGGCCCGGCTCGCCGAGCACTTCGAACTGCCCGTCGTCACCGGACCCCGCGGCGAGGATGGTCGGCCCCTCTCGACCGAACGTCACTTCGTCCCCGGGTCGCTGATGCGCCTGAACCTCAATCGGACGCCCCTCACCGCCGGCCTCCCGGACCAGATCCACGCGATGGTGGACGAGAGTCCGAGCTTCAAGCTGTCGGCCGGCTCTGCACCGGGGGCTGCGGTCGGCGAGTGGCGGGCGGAGCGGCTTCTCTCCTCGGGCTGGGCTCTGGGAGAGGACGCATACAAGGGGAGCGCGGCGATGGTCGATCTGCCGGTCGGGAGCGGCCGGACCGTCCTTTACGGCCCCGAGGCGATCTTCCGGGGTCAGCAGCACGCCGCGTTCAAGCTGATCTTCAACGCCCTCTGGCGCTCGGCAGAAGATTGATGCTCCCGAAAAGCAGTTCCGGCTCCTCGCCCCAGGAGGGGGTGTGGAGCCGGAACAGGTCAGGGCCGGCCTGAGGCCGGCCAATCAGGAATTACTCGCCCTCGGGAGCCGGGGTCTCAGCAGCCGGCTCGGCCGGGGCCTCTCCGCCGGCGCAGCCGGCGACGAAGGCACCCATCAGGGGCAGAGCGGCCAGAACGATCAGAAGCTTCTTCATTTTATTTCTCCTCCGAATTTGCCAGATCGACTCTGGCGACGTGGATTGCTCCACGCGGCTATGATACTGAATCGAGGGCATCCTGTCAAGCGGGCCGGCTGAGGATGGTCCCCTGAGCCTCCGACAATCCAGGGTGCCGGGCTCTTCCAAGCCCTGCGGCACCATCGGCATGGCAGCCCGCAAGTCCCGACCCATCTCCGCCGAGACGGGCGCAACTCCCACCACCGACCAGGCTTTGGGCTGGTCGGAGGAGGGCGTGGATGCCGGCAGATCTGACGGTTTTCGCGACTTCGATCCGGCCGAGTTCGCCGCCGAAATGGAAGCCGCTCTGGCCGATCCCGTCCCGATCGACCTGGCCGCTGAACTCGCAGCCGAGGACCCCGAGCCGGAAGAGGAGCCCGAATACAACCGGCTCGACCAGATCAACGCCCAGGACCCCTACGCGATGCTGGTGACCTCGCATCCGGAGATGGTCGATTCGATCGTCTCCTTCAACGAGGAGAATCCGGCCGACTTCCTGGTCGAAGACCGGTTCCATGCCGCGCTCACCCGCTGGCGGCCTTCGCCGAAGCGGCCGGAATCTCCGGTCCTGGACGAAGACGAGCTCCGACCGGTTCTGCCCCTGGACGCCGGAATCGAGTTCGAAGGAGAGCTTCGGCCCAAGGTCGCGGGCGATTCCGAGCCGCAGTTTGAGGGAGAGCTCCGGCCGAAGCTCGATGCTGCCGAACGTCCCAGACCCGAACCCCTGCCGAGCGAGCCGGAAGACCCCTGGGACGCCCCGAGCCGGCCGTTCACGACGGCGGAGGAGGAACCGGAGACGGCCGGGACCGCCCTCTGGTCGAAGGCAGCCGTCGCGGCCACGCCCAGGCATCTGGCCGTCGGTGCCCTCGCCCTGCCGACCGACCTTCAGGGGGAACGGCTGACCCTCCACGTGGCCAAACCCTTCGATGAAGCGGCCCTGAACCGGCTGCGCGAAGAGACCGGTTTGGAGCTGGAAATCTTGCCGGCTCCGATTCAAATCGTCGTCGAAGGCCTGCGGGAAGCCTATCGGGACACCGATGATTACGACGAACGGATGTCTCTGCTTGAGGGCGCCGGGGAGCGACAGATTCCCTGGTGGCGACGAGCAACCGACCGATGGATGGGAAGAAAACGGGCATGAAGACCTTTGCGGTGGCAAGCGGAAAGGGCGGGACGGGCAAGACGATGCTCTCCGCCAACCTGGCGGCGTCGCTGGCGCTGGACGGTCGCCCGGTCACCGTCCTGGATGCCGACCTGGGACTGGCCAACGCCGACATCGCCATGGGCCTGAACCCCGAGGTGACCCTGAAGCATGTGGTCCGTGGACAGGCCGAGCTGAAGGACACCCTGATCGAAGGTCCGGCCGGGCTTCGACTGATTCCCGGAGGGTCCTCTGTCGCCGAACTGGCGGGAATGGGGACGGACCAGATCATCGGACTCATCGACCGGGTCAAGCAGCTCTGCCGACCCGACGAATGGCTGATCATCGACGCCGCCGCCGGAATCCACGACACGGTCATGGCCTTCCTGACCTCCGCCGATGAGGTCTGCCTGATCTGCACCCCGGATCCGAGCAGCCTCATCGACGCATACGCCACCGCCAAGCAGTTGGGGCGGCTCAGGCCGACCCTCCCGATCGCCGTGATCGTCAACCAGACCGATTCTCAGCGGCACGGGGTCCTCGTCTTCGAGAGGCTCAAGCTGATCTGCGGCCAGTTTCTCAGCACCGATCTCCGCTACGCGGGGGCCGTGCGCCGTGACGATGGAGTCGTCGCCGCCACCCGGATGCGCCGGCTGATCCTGCTGGAAGACCCCAGCAACCCCGCCGCTCAGGACATCGAAGACGCGGCCGGAATGCTCTTCCACCACCGCCTTCCGGACCGGCGCGACGACAACCTTATCGACAAGTTCAAAGCCGCCTTCAAGAAGACCGCCTGATCGGCTCGGCCAAGGGCCCCCTTTCGGACTCTTCGAGGCCTCGCCTTGCCAGACTGAAGGGCGATGATCGCCGGACTGCTCGCCATCGCCCTGCCCGTCCCGCCGCCGGTCACGGTTCAGACCCTGGAGATTCCCGGCCCGAACCGGGTCCACATCGCCCGGATCGATCTGAACCAACCTGGCCTCGATCTTCTGCCTGTCGCGGGCTTCGACAATCTTCGGGCCCGGGAGAGGCCAAGCCGGATTCATGAGCGGCTGAAAGCCAAGGGTCTGACCGTGCTGGCGGTGATCAATGCCGACTTCGGCACTCTGCAGCCCGGCTACGGCGGCCCCCGCAACAGCCCCCACAGCCTGCTGATCCGCGACGGGGTCCTCTGGAACTCCGCCTCCACCCGTCCGAGCCTCGCGAGGCTCGCCGACGGCCGCACCGTGATCTCCACTTTCCGCACAGACATCCGCCTGGAGCCGGACTCGGGCGGGGCCGCCCTGGCGATCGAACGGTTCAACCACTGGCAGCCCTTTGATCGGGCTGCCCTCTTCGGCCCCCAGTGGGTCATCACCGAGGAGCGGCCGATCAACATGACCGAGGTTCAGTTCTCCCTGGACGGCCCGATCCGACCGAACGGGCGGGTCCTGGCCGTGGTGGAAGACGTGGCCGACACTCGAGGAGGCGTCGTGGTTCCTCCTGGACGCGTTCGATTGCAGGTGCTTCGCGGGAGCCCGGAAGCGGCGAGATTCGCCGTCGGTCAAAGATGGACCCTTGCTTCGGAGACCGAGCCCTTCCCCGCAGTCCGGCAGGCGATCGGCGGGGGGCCCACCATTGTCACGGAAGGAAGGCCCGATGTCAGAGCCGAGTCCGAGGGGTTCGCGCCGGGATTTTCGGAGGCGCGGCACCCGAGGTCCGCCATCGGGCTCGACCGCTCCGGCGGCGTCCTGATCCTGGCGGTGGTGGACGGCCGCCGGCCGGGGAGGTCCATCGGCGTCACCCTTCCCGAACTGGCCGAGATCATGATCGAGAACGGCGCATGGGTGGCGATGAACGCCGACGGGGGCGGATCATCCACCCTGATCGTGGACGGAAAGATCATCAACGAGCCCTCGGATGAATCCGGCGAGCGGACCACGACCTCCAGCCTGGCCGTCGTCGTGCATCCGCCGACCCGGCCCTAGCAGAAACCTCAAAAGGCCTCTTGGTTCAGTTCGTCTTGGGTCTTCGGCCGCGTCGGACCGCCGGCTTATCCGGGCTCGCTTGAGCATCGGCGATCGGCGCCGCTCCCGGCATCGGCGTCCGGGGCCGACGACGCTCCGACGGCACCTCGATCTTCGCGTGACCGTTCAGGTAGACCGAGGTGGGGGAGTCCTTCTTGAGGAACTCTTCCAGCGGGCCCTCATTCACCACGATCCCGCCGTGTTCGCCCGCTCCCGGCCCAAGGTCGATCAGCCAGTCGCTCGCCCGCATCGTGTCCTCGTCGTGCTCGACCACCAGGACCGTGTTCCCCAGGTCGCGGAGCCGGACGAGGGTCTTGATCAGCCGCTCGTTGTCCCGCTGGTGGAGCCCGATGCTCGGTTCGTCCAGCACGTAGAGACACCCCATCAGACCGCTGCCGATCTGGGTCGCCAGACGGATTCGCTGAGCCTCGCCTCCGGCCAGCGTGTTCGCGTTGCGATCGAGATTCAGATAGCTCAGCCCGACGTCGTGGAGGAAGCGGAGCCGCTCGGTGATCTCCTTCACGGCCCGTTCGGCGATCGCCTTCTGACGGTCGTTCAATTTCTCCGGCAGGCTCTCGAAGAACTCCAGCCCCTTCGCCACCGAGAGGGCCGTCACCTGGGCGATGTTCAGCCCGCCGACCCGGACGCAGAGGGTCTCCGGCTTCAGCCTCTGGCC
>JAKRSE010000356.1 GCA_022402505.1 Fimbriimonadaceae bacterium
GTGGAGCCGACGACGTCCAGGCTCAGGTACGCCGCGTTCCGCTCTTCCGCCTTCAGCCGGTCCTGAATCTCCATGAGCTGCTGGACCAGTGCCTTGCGCTGTTGGCTCGGGTCCATCCAGCCCAGAGTCTGTCGAAGCGTGTCCCAGAAGTGCCGTCCGACCAGGCTGAAGAAGAAGCCGGCGATGACGAACAGCGGGAACACGCCCCAACCCATCTCCGGAGACGGGCCCCGCACGATCAGGGCGATGAAGGTGGCCGCGACCTGGTAGGAGAAGAAGTGAATCGCCCCCCAGAGCGCGCCGAGGATGCCGGAGGCGATCCGGTCTCTCCCATGGAGCGAGACGATCAGGGCGAGGGTGGCCGAAAGCACGGCGAACGAGGCCGCCATCTGACCGCCCACGATCATCCGCGTGGAGAGGGCGAAGAGGACGCCGGAAATGACGCCCAGGGTGCCGACTCCTACCGAATTCTTCAGCCGGGAATCGAGCGTGGCCAGCTGGGAGCGAAGCCGATCCCAGACGGGAAGCCGGATGTTCGATTCCATGCTGCGGACCAGCACGCGGATCGTTTCCCGCGGGGTTCCGGTCGCCTCCTCGATCGCCTCGATGTGCTCTTCATCAAGGATGCCGCCGCTCGCCTGGCGGAGCCGCTCGGCAAGAGCCATCACCTCGGAGATTCGATCCTCCGAGATGATTCCAGAATCAGGCTGCTTCAGGCTCTGCTGTTCCAAGCTCAGACCAGTCTACAGCAAATTCCGGGAGCCGGTGCCGTGAAATCTTGTCGGATTACAGGCCAAGGCAGTTCGGCGGGGGCGGGGGCGGTCCGGCGTCCGACTTGACCTGGAGGACCAGATCGGACGGGAGGGAGGCGGTTCCGCCGGGAGTGGTCGTCGGAAGCGGAATTCCGCACCCGGCTGCGTCGGCGGCATAGTATCGGGACTGATAGCGGAGGATCAGGTGGTAGGCGGCCGTATCCACCGAGGAGGCCCGGATCGAAAAGGCCGCCCCGCCCGCTGGAATCGCCAGATTGAAGTCTCCGCTCCCGTTCGTCAGCGCGCCGCCGATCACCTGATCTGCCGCGTTCACCAGTTCGAGTTCAATGAACTTGAGCGGACCTGCCGAGAAGCCGTTCCGACTGACCCGACCCCGAACCCGGGTCGAGCCCGCAACCGAGGCGGCGGAGAGGCGCATCGAAAGGCTCCCGCCTCCCGCGTTGCCCGTCAGCGTGAAGATTCCTGAAGGCGCCGGAGTTCCGATGGTGAGCCGCCCCTGAGAATCCAGGGACGCCTGGGCGGAGGTGGCCCCGCCGATCGAGAGCCCGGTCGGGGTGAGCTCGGTCCGGACGCCGGCCGTGTACCGCGCCGCCACCACCTGGACCCGAGAGCCCGGCTGGAGGCTGTAGGGGTCGATGGGTCCGCGATCCGTCCCGTCGATCAGCTCCAGGCGCAGTCCATCCGGATTGTTGGCGGTCCCCAGAAAGACGACGTCTCCCGCCGAGAGAGACGCGCCTCCGCCCCCTCCCCCGCAGGCCAAAAGGGTGAGGCCAAGCGCGCCGATCGGAAGCCATCCCCAGACTTGATATCGAGCCATGACGTGATGATGACGCATTCCCGCCCCTGGACGGTTCGGCGACCTGCGGGTCACCGGTGAAGTCGGAAGGCGTGGGGAAGCAGATCGGCCATGGTGTGCCGCTCGGTCTTTCCGGAGTCGGCGGCATGGCAGAGAATCACGAGGCCCGATGGATCGTCCGGAGCGAACTCCATCAGGACCTGACGGCAGGCTCCGCAGGGACTGCCGCCGTCGCGGGTGACCACGGCGACCTGCAGTATTCGGCGTCCGCCGGAGGCCGCCATCGCCCCCACCGCGTTCCGTTCGGCGCACACGGTCAGACCGTAGCTGGCGTTCTCCACGTTGACTCCCACGTGGACCCGGCCGGCGTCGTCCCGCAATGCCGCCCCCACCGCATACCCGGACTCCGGGCAGTGGGCGTTGCCTCGTACCGTCCGGGCTGCTTCCAAAAGCTCCTGTTCTTCAGGCGTCAGTTCCTTGTTCATCTCACTCAAAGTAGGCGACCGTCGCGCCGTGGCCGCCCTGCGCCGAGTCGGCATCGACGAATCGGACGACGTTGCGGTCGCGCCGGAGGGTGTCTTCCACCAGACTCCGCAGAATCCCTTCGCCTTTGCCGTGGACGATCCGAACCCAGGGAAGGCCTCCCAAGACCGCGTCTTCCAGGAACTTCAGCAGGCGGGATTGCGCCTCCTCGGCCCTCAGGCTGATGAGGTTGATCTCGGTGGAGGCCTGCTGGGACTTCTCCATCATCATCCGGCGAACCCCCTGGCCGGCCGCCGGAGCAGACTTCCGGGCGGGCGGAGGGCCGGCCAGCTGCAGGCGTGCGATCTCCACCGACATCTTCATTGCTCCGATCTGCACCTGCACCTTGCCCCGCTTGGGCTCCTCCAGCACGGTGCCGACCTGGCCGATCCCGTCGATCCGCACCTGGGCGCCCCGCACGAGCCGATCGGGGTCGGCCGAGGGGGCAGGCGCCTCTTTGGGCCGGACATCCTTGACGAACCCACGGCCCTTCTCCTGCAGGCGGGCGAGCTTTTTGCGGGCCTTCTCGATGCCCGTCGGGGTGGGATTGCGCTTGACTTCGGCGAAGATGTCTTCCGCCTCCAGCCTCAGGGCCCGGAGGGCTTCGTCCATCTCGTCGGCCACCCGGGTCCGCACGGTCCGGCGGGCTTCCTCGGCCTCGCTCAGCCGCTTGTCGGTCGCCTTCCGCAACCGGTCGAGCTCGGCGGAGAGTCGGTCGGCCCGACTCTGGCTCTCCCGCGCCCGACGCTGGCTGTCCTCCAGGCTCTGGATCAGCCGGCCGAGGTCCTGTTCGCTGCCTTCGCTTCGCGCCCGGGCTGCCTCGATGATCCGCTCCGGCATTCCATACCGAGACGCGATGTGGAGCGCCTGGCTGCTTCCGGGGACTCCGACCATGAGCCGGTAGGTCGGGCGAAGGGTGCGGCGGTCGAACTCCATTCCGGCATTGACGAAGCCCGGCGTGCTGCCCGCGAAGAGCTTCAGCTCGCCGTAGTGGGTGCTCGCCAGGATGAGGGCGCCTCGGTCCTTCAGGTCCTGCAGGAGAGCCTGGGCCAGCGCTGCTCCTTCGGCCGGGTCGGTGCCCGCGCCCACCTCGTCCAAGAGCACGAGCGCGCCAGGTTCAAGCCCGTTCACCGCCAGGGCGATGTTGCGGATGTGCGCGCTGAAGGTGCTGAGCGACTGCTGAAGGCTCTGCTCGTCGCCGATGTCCGCCCAGATCTGGCGGAAGCAGCCGATCCTCGCTTCATCGGCCGGAACCATCATGCCGCACTGAGCCATCGCCGCCGCGAGCCCGACGGTCTTGATCGAGATCGTCTTGCCGCCGGTGTTCGGTCCGGTGATCAGGATCGCCTTGGCCTCCGCACCGAGGCTCAGACTCAGCGGGACGGCGACGCGGGGTTCCAGCAGGGGATGGCGGGCGTTCTTCAGCACGCAGCCCGGCGTCGAGAGGAGACCGGGCACAACCGCCTGCATCACCGAGCCGAGCCGGGCCTTGGCCAGCACCACGTCCAGTTCGGCGAGGGCCTCCAGGCTCTCCGTGAGCGCAGCCGACTCTTCGGCCGTCATCTCGCTGAGCCGTCGAAGCACCCGCTCGACTTCCGTCCGCTCGGCAGCCTCGGCCTCCCGCAGCTCGTTCCCGGTCCGGACGACGTCCTCCGGCTCCAGGTAGATCGTCGCGCCGCTCGCGCTGGTGTCGTGGACGATTCCCCGGATCTTGCCTCGGTTTTCCGCCTTCAGCGGGATCACCTGCCGGCCCGACCGCTGGGTCACGACCGGGTCGCTCAGCAGGTCGCGGAACCGGCCCGTCGTGTAGGCCTGAATCCGCTCCGTGAGCCGTCGGGCCAGACCGGCGCGGCGCTCTCGGGCCGAAGCGAGGGCGGGCGAGGCTTCGCTTCGGACCGACCCGTCCGATTCCAGGCTGTCGGCCAGCCGGGTCTCCAGCTTTCGGTTCTGATGCATCCGATCGGAGAGCCGGGCAAGCTGGGGCGAGCGATCCCGCCGGCCACGGAGCCGATCCTGAACCTCGCGGCCGACCCGCAGAAGCTCGCCGATCCGGTGGAGCGACTCGCCGTCCAGAACCGCCCCGCGACCGACCAGACTCAGCTTTTCGACCAGGTCGTGGACTCCGCGAAGCGAAACCGGGCCGCCCTCCAGGAGGTCCACCGCCTCTTCGGTCTGCGCCAGGAGAATCCTCATGACCTCAGGATCGAAGGTCGGGGTCAGGTCCAGGGCTCGGGCGCGGCCGACCGAAGTCTCCGCCTGACGGCTGAGACCGGCCAAGACCTCCGGAAACTCCAGGACCTGCAGCGCGTGCATCTGAACCAAAGAGTACCGGCACATTCCCGCCGGTTCAGGCAAGTCGGAGCCAAAACGGCAGGTCGGACTCCTGCCGGGAGGCGGCAAAGTTCCAGTCGTGATTCCTCTGGCCCTCGCCCTGACTCTTCTCCCAACCGCCGATGTCTGGGTCTACCCCCATGCCGCCGATCAGACCTCGGATCCCTTCCTTCGGGTCTGGGGCGGGGGCGACTACGAGTTCGGACGGCCCTCTCCCGGATCGTTCGACTTCTCGGTCAGCCTGCTCAGGTTCACGATTCCGGCCGGAACCCGGACTCCTCTCAGCGGCGCCCGGCTGGTCGTGGTGCAGGAGCCCGATCCGGCCTTCACCGAGGCCGAGGCGGCGTCCGCACCGCTCCGGGTCCGTGCCGCAACCTCGGCTTGGTCTGAGCAGGGCTGGCAGTTCGAGAAGGCCGCCGAAGCGATGCCGAAGGAGGCCGATCCGGTCCTTGGCGCCTCCGCTCGGCCGACGATCGTCCAGGGCCGGCCGGTGGAACTTGTCATCGACCTGGCGGCGACCGAGGCGGGTCGGGCCTGGCTCGCAGCCCGTCAGGCGGGCGAGACGGTCAACCTGATGCTCAGCTCACGGATCAACCCGGATTCGATGGGCGAAGGGAAGACCTACAAGTTCGGTTCGCGCCAGCACGAGGACGAGTCGCGAAGACCGCGGCTCGTCTTGATTCCCGCCGCCGGCCCTAGCCTCGCGGTCCGCTGAGGAGCCGAAGGCCGTTCAGGATCACCAGAACCGTCGAACCCTCGTGACCCACGACAGCCAGGGGCAGCAGGGCTCGGCGGGCTTCCGGAGACAGAAGGAAGTCGGAAAAGGCGGTGAGAATCAGGAGGCCGATCACGACCGAGGCGGCAAGGATCAGGCTCGCACGGGTGATCCGCACCGTGCGTCGGCCGAGCCGGACCAGATCCAGGACTCCCGCCAGGCGGTCGCGCATCAGCACGGCGTGAGCGGCTTCCAGAGCTGCCCCCGAGCCGCGCCCGCCCATCGCCACCCCGACGGATGCCGCGGCCAGGCTCGGGGCGTCGTTCACCCCGTCGCCGACGTAGAGGGTCCGATGCCCGTCTCGCCCCAGGCCGGAGAGGAGCCGCTGCTTGTCTTCCGGCATCAGGCGGGCGTGGATCTCCTCCAGGCCCAGCTCCCGGGCGGTGCGGTCGGCGGCTTCGCGTCGGTCACCGGTCAGCATCACGAGGCGGCCGAAGCCCAGCTGCCGGAGTCCGGACACCAGGCTGTCGGCGTCTCCGCGAAGCCGGTCGCTGAGCTGAAAGAGCACCCAGGCTTCCGGGGTCCGGCCGAGAGCCACGGCCGAGCCCAACGCTCCGGCGGCCTCCACTTCGGCCAGCACCGAAGCCGGCACGGCATCGTGCATCTCCGGTCGGCCGACGACGACCTCGGCCCCCTCGACGACCCCGCGCAGCCCGAGCCCAGGGATCGAAGCGGCCGAATCCGGCTCCGGCGGGTTCGGGAATTCGGCCAGAATCCCGGCTGCGAGCGGGTGAGTGGAGCGTGATTCCAGAGCGGCGCAGGCGGCGGCCGGGGCTTGGGCTTCCGCGTCGCAAAGCCGGGCGGAACCGTCCGGCGTCCAGGCC
Organism: Fimbriimonadaceae bacterium; assembly: GCA_022402505.1. Classification (GTDB taxonomy): domain Bacteria; phylum Armatimonadota; class Fimbriimonadia; order Fimbriimonadales; family Fimbriimonadaceae; genus JAKRSE01. Next base: position 6,022 of record JAKRSE010000356.1, read on the forward strand.
GTGACCGCCTCAAGACGGAAGGCTCCCTTGGTCAGGGTGCCCGTCTTGTCGAAGGCGGCGACATCCGTGCGGGCGGCCGCCTCCAGAACGCCGGCCCCGTGAATGAGGAGCCCGTTTCGGGCCCCCCAGGCCAAGGCGCTGAGCGAGGCGGCGGGTGAGGCCATCACGAGGGCGCACGGGCTCAGGGCCACGAAGAGGGCCAGCGACGAGTAGATGGCCCAATCCCAATCCTGCCCGACCGCCAGTCGGACCGCCAGCGAGACGGCGAAGGCCCCCACCACGGCAAGGGTGTACCGTGTGCCGAACCAGGCGGAGATCCGCTGATCTTCGGTCCGGTTCTCCTGGGCTTCGCGGACCAGGCTGACCACCCGGTCCAGCTGGGCCTCGCCGGCGGCGGCCGTGCATTCGACCACGAGGGCGCCGTCAAGATTCAGGGTTCCGGCCAGGACCCGGTCCCCGACTCCGTGGGGCTGAGGCTCCGATTCCCCGGTCGCCGCCGACTCATCC
>JAKRSE010000357.1 GCA_022402505.1 Fimbriimonadaceae bacterium
GAAGGGCTCGACGAACTTCTTCACCCCGTCGGCCTCCAGCTCGGCGGCGGCAGCGGCAAAATCGACCCCCTTGCCTTCCAGTTCCGCGATCGTCGCGAGAGCCGCCGGCACGGCCTCGGGGAGAACGGCGACCGCCTCACCCTCCAGCTCCAGGCAGGCGGCGATGGTGGCCGGCGGGAGCGTGTTGACCGTCTCCGGCCCGACGAGCCCTTCGACATAGAGGGACTTGGCGTAGGCCGGGTTCTTGGTTCCCGTGCTCGCCCAGAGCAGCCGCTGGGTCCGGGCTCCTGCGGCCTTCAGGGCGGCAAACCGCTCGCCGCCGAAGATCTCCTGCCAGTCGCCGTAGGCCGCCTGGGCCAGTGCCAGAGCGGCCCGACCCTGGTCGACGGGCTCCAGCTTCGGATCGACCAGCGAATCGAGCCGGCTGACGAAGAAGCTCGCGACGCTCTCCACCCGGACCACCGAGCCGCCCGCCGCCATGCGATCCTCCAGGCCCGCCAGATAGGCCTCGGCCGACGCCCGGTACCGCTCGCGACTGAAGAGCAGGGTGACGTTGACATTGACGCCGGCGGCGATGAGGGCCCGGATCGCCGGGATGCCCGCCTCGGTGGCAGGGACCTTGATCATCACGTTCGGCCGACTGAGCTCCTTCCAGAGCCGCAGGCCCTCGGCGATGGTGCCGTCGGTATCGTGGGCCAGTTCCGGCGAGACCTCCAGGCTGACGTGCCCGTCCTGGCCGTCGGTCCGGTCGTAGATGGGGCGGAGAAGATCGGCCGCCGCCGCAACGTCCTCGATGGTCAGGCGGTCGTAGATTTCGAAGGCCGACTTCCCTTCGGCGGCGAGGTCGCGGATCGCCTGATCGTAGGTGCTGCTTCGGGCGATCGCCTGCTCGAAGATCGCCGGGTTGCTCGTGACCCCGACGATCCCCTGATCGAGATAAGTCTGGATTGTGCCGTCCTGCAAAGCGGCTCGGGAGATGAAGTCCAGCCAGGGAGACTGGCCCTTGTCAAACAGACGGTGGAGGTAGGTCATGGTTCTATCTTGGAGTAATGCGCTTCGATGGCCTTCACTTTGTTGAGACGCCGCACGTGGCGTTCCTCGCCGCTGAAACGGGCCGCGAGAAAGGCCTCGACCAGTTCCTTGGCGACCTCGATGCCGATCACTCGGGCCCCGAAGACGAGGATGTTCATGTCGTCGTGTTCGACCCCCTGGTGGGCGGAGTAGCGGTCGCTGCAGTTGCCGGCCCGGGCTCCCGGCACCTTGTTGGCGGCGATGGACGCACCGAGCCCGCTGCCGCAGATCAGCAGGCCGCGATCGGCCCGGCCCGCCGCCACCGCCTCAGCCACGGAGCGGGCCGTGTCGGGATAGTCGCAGGCCTCGGTGGAGTGGGTTCCGTGGTCGTCCACCTCGTGCCCCAGGCGGGCGACGAGTGCGGCGATCTCGGCCTTCACCGGAAAGCCGGCGTGGTCCGCGCCGACCGCAACCCTCACAGAGACCCCTTCACCAGACCGACCACCGCCTCGACGGTCATCCCCAGATGGGCGTAGACCTCGTCGCCGGGGGCCGATTCGCCGAAGCGGTCCAGCCCGAGCGACACGGTCCGCCCCGGAGCCAGGTCGGCCCAACCGGAGGTCGTCCCGGCTTCGAGGGTGACCACCGGGAGACCCGACCCCAGCACCGACTGATGCACCTCGGCGGACTGGGCGGCGAACCGCTCGCGGCAGGGAACGCTCACGACCCGCACCGGAATTCCTTCGGCGGTGAGGGCCTCGGCCGCCTTCATCGCCAGCGACACCTCGCTGCCCGAAGCGGCCAGAACCGCCTTCGCCCCGTCGGCATCTGCCAGGACGTAGGCGCCCTGGGCATAGCCGGCGCGGACCGTTTCTCGCCGATCCCTCAGAGTCGGCAGTGCCTGGCGGGTGAGGATCAGCGCGCTCGGGCCCGAGGCGGTCATGGCGCATCGCCAGGCTTCGGCCGTCTCAAAGGCGTCGGCGGGGCGATGGACTTCCAGGCCCGGGATCAGCCGCAGGCTCTGGACCTGCTCGATCGGCTGGTGGGTCGGGCCGTCTTCGCCGACGAAGACCGAGTCGTGGGTGAAGACCCAGATCGACTTGGTCTTCATCAGAGCCGAGAGCCGGATCGCTCCCCGCATGTAGTCGCTGAAGACGAGGAAGGTGCTGCCGAAGGCGGGGAGGCCGGTCAACGCCAGACCGTTCACCGCCGCACCCATTCCATGCTCCCGGACTCCGAACCAGATGTTGCGGCCGGCCGGTTCCGCGGGCGAGTTGATCGGGCTGCCGGAGACTTCGGTCTTGGTGGAGCTGACCAGGTCGGCCGATCCCCCGATCAGCCACGGCACCCCCGCCGCGACCGCATTCAAGGCCGCCTTGCCGGAATCGCGGGTCGCCTCCTTGTCCTTGGGTTCCAGAGCGTTCAGAGCCGAATCCCAGCCCTCGGGAAGCGTGCCCGCGAGGATGTGCTGCAGGGCGTCAGAGCCGGACTTGGCGACGGCCGCATCCCAGGCCGCGCTGAGGGCGGCTCCCTTGTCGCGGGCGTCGGCGGCGATCGCCTTGACCGCTTCCGGAACGTGGAAGGCCGGCTCTTCCGGCCATCCGAGGTCCTTCTTGGTCTGGAGCGTCGCGGCGGCTCCGAGCGGCGACCCGTGGGCGGCCGAGGTCCCCGCCTTGGGCGAGCCGTAGCCGATCACCGTCCGGATTACCAGGATCGAGGGACGATTCTCTTCGGCCTGCGCCTTCACCAGCGCCCGGTCGATGGCATCGACATCGTTGCCGTCGGCGATCTCCAGGACCTGCCAGCCATAGGCCCGGAACCGCCCCGCCACGTCTTCGGTGAAGGCGTGGGAGGTGGGGCCGTCCAGCGAGATGTCGTTGGCGTCGTAGAGGAAGATCAGCCGGCCGAGCTTCTGCGTTCCGGCCAGGCTGCAGGCCTCGGATGCGATCCCTTCCATCAGGTCGCCGTCGCTGACCAGGGCGTAGATTCGGTGGTCGAAGACTCCGGGGTGGGTCTCCCGCAGGAAGCGTTCAGCCAGGGCCATGCCGACCGCCATGCCGGCGCCCTGTCCCAGCGGGCCGGTGGTCGCTTCGACTCCGGGCGTCCAGCCGAACTCCGGATGCCCGGGGGTCCGGCTCCCCAGCTGCCGGAACCGCTTCAGCTCGTCCAGCGGCAGTTCGTAGCCGACGACGTGGAGCAGGGAGTAGATCAGAGCCGAACCGTGCCCCGCCGAGAGGATGAATCGGTCCCGATTCGCCCAGTCCGGCCGCGCCGGATCGAAGCGCAGGTGCCGCCGGAAGAGGGCATAGGCCATCGCCGCCGCGCCGAGCGGCAGCCCCGGATGGCCGCTGTTGGCCGCCTCCACCTGGTCGACGCTCAAGAAGCGGAGCGTGTTGACGGCGTCTCGGTCGAGGGCGGCGCTCATGGTTCCTCCCGGCAGTTTAGTGTCAGCGGCCCCACCCTGGCGGGGACTTTGGGGGAACACTGGCGGAACTTTGGCTCGGCTTCCCTTCTGGAAGGCTCAATCGCTCGGCAACGACTTCGTCCTCGTGGAGCGAGGCGATGCGGAGGGTCTCGATCTTCCCGATCTGGCCCGACGGGTTTCGGTGAGGCGGTTCGGAATCGGATCGGACGGTCTGCTTGTCGTCGGTCCAGGCGAATCGGCCGAGGCCCAGGTCGATCTGCGGATGTTCAATCCCGACGGGACCGAGGACTTCTGCGGGAACGGGCAGCGCTGCGCCATCGCTCATGCCCGAAGTCGCGGCTGGGCCGACGGGGAGTTCTTCATCCGACAGCACGGCCTTCTGAGCCGGGCCGAAGAGCTGCCGGACGGCCGGGTTCGCACGGTGCTGCCTCCGGCCAGGTTCGGCGAAGAGGACATCCCACGAGTCGGGATTCCCAACGACGCGGTCCTGCACGGGGTTCGGGGAATCGCCCTGAGCACCGGCAGCGCGCATTTCGTCGTCCCGGTGGAGCAGCTTCCGGGCGACGAAGAGTTCTTCCGCGTGAGTCCCCTCATCGAAACCGATCCCGCCTTTCCCGAGTCGATCAGCGTCATCTGGACCTTGGCGGAAGGCGACCGGGATCTGAGGCTGCGGATCTGGGAGAGGGGCGCGGGCGAGACTCTGGGCTGCGGGACCGGAAGCTCCGCGGCGGCGGTCGTCTGGGCGGCGCACCGGTCGCTGGCCGGCTCCTTCCGGGTCCACAACCCCGGCGGCCTGCTCGAGATCGACCTCCCCGAAGGCCCGCTGGGCCCCATCGTCCAGACCTCGGCCGTCGCCTTCCCCGATTCCGGGATCCTGGACGTCTAGGCCGCCGGCCGGGTTCACGGACTCTCTCCCTGCCGGTCGTTCGTGCGTTCACTCGGCCTGCACTTGAGGGATCGTGCCAAGATGGGCCATGACGGTCCAGCTCGCCCTGGTCCTGGCGGCCGCGCCGCCCCTGCTCTGCGTGAGCCCCCAAGGCGACGATTCGGCCGACGGCAGCCGATCCCGCCCCCTGAGGACTTTGGCGAAAGCTCTGGAGGTCTCGGCCCGGTCCGGCGCGAAGACGATCGAACTCCTGCCCGGCGTCCATGTCGCCGAAGGTTTGGAGATCGGTCCGGCTCACTCCGGGTTGACTCTCCAAGGGGCAGACTCAGGCCGGACCGTCGTCGCCGCCGGCCCCCGGCTCGCCGCCTGGCAGAAGGCGGCGGACGGGATTTGGACCCATCCCTGGCCCTCCGCCCGGCCCGTCCGATGCCTGACCCGCAACGGAGCGCTGGTCCCCCGGGCCCGGTTTCCGCACCAGGGGAGATTCCAGCATGAATCCGTCTTCGATGTCCGCTGGATGTCCACCACGGGAGGAGGCTGGGAGAGGAAGCCGACCGAGGCCGAACTCACGACCATGACCGTAAAGCCGGGCCAGATTCCGGCGGACTTCAAGATTCAGAATGCGGAGGTCACGGCCTTCCACATGTGGGACGAATCGACGATTGGCGTGAAGGCCTTCGACCCCGAAACGCGGCGGATGACGTTCACGGGTTCGCTTGGGCATCCTCCCGGCTCGTTCGGGGTTCAGGACTACGTCGTGTGGAACACGGTGGAAGGCCTGACTCCGGGGACGTGGATGCACGACCGGAGCCGAGGCGAAATCCTCTACCGTCCCGCCCGGGGCCAGGAGCCGAAACCGGCGGACGACTTCCGAACGGCCACGGCCGAATTCGCCCTGAAGATTGACCGGGCCGAGCGGGTGACGGTGCGGAACATCGCATTCACGACCGCCGGAACCCCGCTCAGTTCCGGCGGCTTCGGCTCCCTCAACTACCTGGGCGTCCTGACCGCCGAAGCCGCGCCCAACCTGACCCTCCAAAGGGTGTCCGTGCGCGGCACGGGAGGATGGGGGATCCGAACCTACGACTGCCCCGACCTGGTCATCGACCGGTCAGGGGTCCGGGACGCGGGGGCGGGCGGCATCCGGGCGGAGGGCGCTCGGGCCCGAATCCAGGACTCCACCATCCAGAACACGGGCCTCTACTACCCGAGCGCCCCCGGCCTGTTCATCCAGGGGCCGGGCTCGACGGCTCGGCACAACCTGATCACCGATTCCACCTACTCCGGCATCATCGGCGGCTCGGATGACCAGGTGATCGAGGGCAACCGGATCAAGCGGGTGATGACCGTGATGCACGACGGGGCGGCGATCTACGCCGGCTTCGCGAGCCGGATGACCTACCGAGGCAACTGGGTCTCCGACATCGAAGACACCGGGCTCTACGGCTCCAGCGCCTTCTACCTGGACGAAGGAGCCACCGACTGCCTGGTGGAAGGCAATCTGAGCGAGGGGGTCGGTCGCCCGAGCCAGAACCACATGGCCATCCGAGGCACCATTCGCGGCAACCTCTTCATCATCCCGGCGGACGGTCGCCTGGAGTTCGCCCGATGCACCGGCTTCCGGCTGGAAGACAACCTCATCCAGGCCCAAGGCAGCCTCACGTTCCGATTCTCACCCGGGGAGGTCGCGTTCGGTCGGAATGCCTTCCACTCCGGCCAGAACCGGTTCCGCTTCGATGCTCTGGAGCCGGGCGGGTATGCGACCCTCCGATCCGAGGACCTGCCCGAATCTCCTGGCGTCCTGCGCGGGCCGCTTGGGCTGGTTCTCCAGAGAGCCGGGCATCACCGCGCCGGGCCTTCCGGGCTCACCCGAACATCCGGGATCACGCCGCCCGATGTCAGCCGCGCCGGCCCGCGTCCGGAACCCCGTCCGAGGTGATGGTCAGCCCCACATCCATTCGATGCCGGGCGGGAGTTCGGCGGCCGAATATTCCAGGTGGATGACCCGGCGATGCGAGCCGGTCGCCGCCCTCCCGGAAGCATGGAAGACGAGCGGGCGCATCCAGAGCACATCTCCGGGCAGGCACGAGGTGGCGACCTCCCACGGGACCTCATCCGGAGTGGGCT
>JAKRSE010000358.1 GCA_022402505.1 Fimbriimonadaceae bacterium
GAGAGTAAGGCGACCCGGGTCGGGCGGGATGGGGGCCAGGCGAGCACGAGGCTCCCGAGAACCAGACCCGCCAGCAGGCCGACCCGATCAGGCCTCACGCTGCGACGTCCTCCAGAGAATCAGCAGCGGCAGATAGCCGGCCGTGGCCGCCCAGGCCGGATACCAGGGAACCGGAATCACGGCCCAGGGCTGAGTCCCCAACCACAGCATGACCCGCAGCGCGAAGCCGGCCAGGCTCCCCGCTCCCCAGGACAGCAGCACGTCACCCACCGGACCTGCCGGGCCGATGAGGATGGAGGCCGCCGCCACCATGGCCATGATCGGAGCCGCAAGGGGCACGACGAGGAGATCGAGCAGGAGACCCACCCAGGGGACGTCGCCGAACCAGAAGGCGACCAAGGGGGCGGTCGCCAGGGTCGCCACCATGCCGGACACAAGCCCCCGGATCAGCAGGGGAAAGGAGGGAGAGGACTCCCAGAAGACCACGAGGCCCGCGACTGCCGTCATGCTGAGCCAGAAGCCGATGCCCGCGATCTCGGCGGGTTCCAGGGCGAGACCGACGATGCCTGCCAGCCCCCAGACCGAGGGAGCGTCCGGTTCGCGGCGAAACACGAAGGCAGCCTGCCAGGCCAAGGCCATGACGATGGCCCGGATGATCGACATGCCGAATCCGACCAGGGCGCCATAGCCCAACAGGATGACCGCCAGAACCGCCCAGCGGGTCCAGGGAGGCATCGGGGCCAGGCTGCAGAGCCAGCCGACGATCGCGGCGAAGATGAGCACGTTCATGCCCGAAGCGGCGATCAGGTGCATTCCGCCGCTTCTCCGGATCGCCTCAAGGGTTTCCTGACTCAGCTCGGTCCGACGCCCGAGGGACATGCCGATCAGGAGTCCTCCCTTCTCTCCGGGCACCAGCCGAGAGATCCGGTTCTCCAGCGCGTCTCGAACCTTCAGCGCCGACTGCCAAAACGGCGACGCCCAGCCGGGGTCGATCTTCACCCGTACCGCGTCGATCCGTCCGGCCAGACCCCGGCCACGGACCAGTTCGGAAGCGGGGCTTCGCTCTCCGGCAACGAGAACCCGATCGCCGATGACCGGGCTCGGACCACGTCCGGCGAGAATGAACCGACCGGTCCGATCCTGCGCCTCCACCCGCCAGCCTTCGAGCGTCCGCTCCGGCATGGTTCGAACCACCAGCCTCCCGGCATATCCGGCGGTCGGCGGCTCAAGCCAGGGGTCGGGATCGAACCGGAGCAGGAAGCCGAGGAGAGCTCCCGCCAAAACCGCAGGCCAGGAGCGACCGCACCAAACGGCGATCGGAAGGAGGATCAGCAGGGTCCAGAGGCCGTGGACCGATCCGAGGACCGCCGCCAGAGCGGCAAAGGCGCAGAGAAGGGGTCGAGGTTCAAATTCGCTTCGCATCCTCGCCCTCGGGCGCGAAGGGATCGACGCTCACCCGGATGCCGACGAAGCCCGGCCCGGGGAAGACGGCGTTGGCCCGGGCCAGGATCGCATCGGAATGGAGCCGCGCCTCCTGCGCCCACACCGGACTGACCGCGGCCAGAAGCAGCGTGTCCCGGTCGTGTCCCTTGACTCGGAGTCGTCCGAACAGAACAGGCCCAAGAACCTGCTCCAGATGCCCGCTGACGGCTTCCACGTTCCGACCCCTCTGCAGGTCCGGATGTCGGCCCAGCTCGTCCAGAATGCGGCTCAAAGGCTTCATGCCACGCTCACCCGTCCCGACTGTACCAGGAAGAGGGCGGACTCCCTTCTCAGTTCCTCGCCCGCCTGCTCGGCCTCGGTGCAGGTGATGAAGGTCTGGGATTCGAGCTCATGGGCTCGGGTGACCAGGGCTTCGCGGCGATGGCGATCGAGGTCGCTGAAGACGTCGTCCAGCAGCAGGATCGGCGGCCGGGCATAGGTTTCGGCGACCAGCTCCAGAACCGCGAGCTTCAGCGAGATGACCGCCGTCCGTTGCTGGCCTTGGCTGGCGAACCGACGGGCGTCGCGCCCCTGGACGAGGATGGAGAGGTCGTCTCGGTGGGGTCCGACGGTCGTGGATCCCCGGGCGATGTCTCCGCTGCGGGTCTCGTGGAACAGCGCGGGTTCGAGGCCGGAATCCGCCTCCTCCAAAGCGAGGTCCAGAGCCTCTTCGCGAGCCAGGAGCGCGTGGGCGGCCGCGGCGGCGGGACGAAGGCGGTCGATGAAGCTTCGGCGGGCCTGGCGGATGGCGTTGCCGTGGCGGACCAGCCGTTCCTCCCAGGGTTCGAAAACGGGAGCTCCCAGCCAGGTCTCTCGAGCCTGCTTCAACAGAGCGTTCCGCTGATCCAGAGCCCGGCGGTACCCGGCGAGATGGTTGAGGCAGGCGGGGCTCAGCTGAGCCGTCTCCTCATCCAGAAACGACCGTCGAGCGGCGGGTTCGCCTCGGACGATCTCCAGATCCGGAGCCGAGAACTCGACGCTGGGGAGCCGACCAAGCAGATCGCTGGCCCTGGGAAGCGCGAGGCCGTTCAGCAGGGCCCGGCGGCGGCCGATTCGCGGCAGCCGTACCTCCACCTCGGTATCCGCCGGAAGGACGACCGCCTGGACCCGAGCCTCTTCGCAGCCTTCCCGAACGGCCTGGCGATCCGCCGAGGCCCGGAGCAGCCGCCCCGTGGATGCGAGATGGATCGATTCCAGAAGGCTCGTCTTCCCCTGGGCGTTCTGCCCAGCGATGATGTTGAAGCCCCGCGCCGGCTCGATCTCCACCCGCTCCAGGCACCGGAGGTCGGTCACCGTCAATCGCCGGATCAACCCTTCCCCCATTCAAGAAGAAAGAGATGAATGAATCTTGTTTCTTTTATTGGCCCGTGGAAAGCGGGGAGAACTCCCCGTCTGTGAACCGGGTTTGAGGCCGGCAAAGGTGCGTGGACAACCCCGGAGTCGGTCGGGGACAACCAGGGAGAAAAACCGGGCTTCTCCACCGCCTCAAAAGTCTCCCCCCGTTTTCCCCTCCCTTGTTCACCGGGGTTGTTCACACCAGATTCCTCTGTCGGCTGAACTTCATCACGACCGCTTCCATCAGGTAGACCGGGTGGACTCCGGGCGGGTTCGTGATCTTCATCCGGGTGGCGAAGGGCTCCCAGACCTCTCGGACCTTCTCGTCTTGGATCCGCCCGGGCAGGTCGGGAAATCGGTCGGTCAGCCGCTTGATCGCCTCGTACTCCTCCAGGGTCATGCCGCGCAGCTCGCCGACGGCGGGTTCCATCGGGTGGACGCCGTACCGATGAGGGGCGGGGGGAATGCGTGAGGATCGCTCGGCCTCGGCCAGGACCAGGGTGCCGGCCGCCAGGTCGCCGACGCGCTGGGCCGAGGGGGTGAGGAAGAGGGCGATGAGCCCGACCGGAGGAGTGAAGTCGGCAACCAGAAGAAGGTTTCGGTAGATGGCGGCAACGGGCTTGAGGGGTGTTCCGTCCACCATGCAGGTCCGGATCTTGGCGAGGCGCTTGCCCGGCGTCCGCCCCTGGTCGATGATCTCGAAGAGGGCGAAGTAGATGAAGGGCGAGAACGACAGCAGGATGATGAGCGGAAGCTGCAGGAATGCGATGGCATCCGGTCCGAACACATTGGCCAGGCTCCCAAAGGCGAGCATGGCCACAAGGATGAGCCCGACGAGCAGGATCAGATCGACGATCTTGGCGGAGATTCGACGGCTGAGTCGGGCGACCTCATAGGAGATGAGCACCTTCTCCGGCGTCAGGACCAGGTGTCGGTCGGTCACAATGAGGATGGTACCGGCATGCTGATTCCCACTCGAAGACTGTGGTGGCTCGCCGCCGCGCTGGTGCTGCCTGCCCTTGCGGGGGCGTTCGTGCCGGGTCTGGAACGGCTGACCTGGATCGGCAACCTCTGCCTGCTGGCGCTCTTCCTGATCACGGGTCTGACGGCTCGACGCTGGAACTTTCTCCGCGCCGAGCGCCGAGTGGATCAGATCATGTCCGCTCGGGTGCCGAACCTCGTCCGGCTGACGATCCACAACGAAAGCGACCGGCCGATCGCTGTGAAGGTCCACGACGAAGCCCCGATGCTGGCCGATGTGGATCGGACGGACATGTCGGCGGAGATCCCGGCCGACGGCAGCCGGGAGTTCACCTACCATGTCACGCCCCGGGAACGGGGTCAGGATGCCTTTCGCGGAGTCACGGTCCGGTACCCGGCGCCGCTGGGTTTGTGCGAAATCCAGACGCGTCTGCCCGCCGAACAGCCGATCCGGGTCTATCCCAACGTGCTGGCGATCCGGGAGTTCGAGCTCTTGAAGCAGAAGGGCCGGCTGAACCTGATGGGGGTTCGCCGTTCGCAGATGCGCGGGATCGGTTCGGAATTCGAGAGTCTGCGCGACTACAACGACGACGACTTCCGGCGGATCGACTGGAAGGCGAGCGGTCGGCGAGGCCGGCTGGTGGTGCGGAACATGGAGCCGGAGCGAAACCAGGGCCTCATCGTCTGCATCGACGCCGGGCGGCACATGCTGGGCGAGGTCCAGGGGGTCCGCAAGCTGGACTACGCGCTGGATTCGGCCCTGATGCTGATGCACGCCGCCGAGCGGATGGGCGATCAGGTCGGTCTTCTGATCTACAACGATCTGGTTCAGCGGTGGATTCCCCCGAAGCGGGGCCGGGCTCAGGTGGCGGCACTCCTGGACGTGATCCACAGCCTGCAGGCCGAGCCGGTCGAATCGAATCACGTCCGCGCCTTCGCCCATGTCGCCTCCCGGTGGAAGCGGCGGTCGCTGGTCGTCGTCTTCACCGATGCCGAGGACGAGGCGCAGGGGACGGCCTTGGCCGCCGGCCTGGCCCAGATCCGCCGCAGGCATCTCACGATGGTCTTCCGGGTGAGCGACCCGCGGCTCCGCGAGACTCTGGTTCGCGAGGTCAAGGGCGCCCACGACCTCTTCCTCCGGGCCTCGGGAGGGATGTATGACGCCGAGCGTCAGAAGGCGACTTCTCGGCTGGCGGCGGCGGGGGTCCAGAACGTCGAAGCCGAACCCCAAGACCTCACCGCCGCCCTCATCTCCGCCTACCTCCGAGTGAAGGAGCGGAACCTGCTGTGACCGAGACGGTCACCATGTTTCGGCCCTGCTAACAGGCGGAGCTCGATCTTGTGGCGGCCTCCGGATTCAAGCGTTGGCCGCCGCGCCTGCCGGAACAGCCGATCTTCTATCTGGTGACCAATCTGGCCTACGCCCGCCGGGTGAACGAGTGGAACATCAACGCGCAGGGGGTCGGGCATGTTCTGCGCTTCGAGGTCCGGGCCGACTTCGCCGAGCGGTACCCGGTGCAGACGGTCGGCGACCAGGAATGCACCGAATGGTGGATCCCCGCCGAGGACCTGGACGCGCTCAACGACGCGATCGTCGGGCTGATTGAGGTCGTCGAGACGGTTCGACGAGGCGGGTGAGAGGGTGGACCGAACTTGATCACGGAGGCTGGAAATGATCGTGGCCGTCGCCGGCTTTGGAGCAGGCGACTTCTGCGAGTGGCTTCGATGGCCGGCTGCCTTCTGTCGGTCGTTTCGGTTCTCTCAGGCTGCCTGCCCGCCGGAAGGCCCTCGGGGGTGGAAGGGGTCTACCGGTTGGAGGACCCAGCCCATTACGGCCAGAAGACCATGAAGGAGGTTCCGCCTGGTCAGGTCTGGCAGCTTCGGTTGGAAGCCGGGCGCTGGCAGCTGGGCGACATGATGATCGGGTTCGGCGGAACCTACCAGGAGTCGCCTTCCGGGGCGACGCTGACCGTTCATGAGGGACCGACTGGGCCGCAGGAGGAATCGGAACGGTTGACCGCCCGACGAACCCGGGAGGGCCTCTCGGTGAGCGGATTGGGCCCCACGGAGGTCAGCTTCCGATTCGTATCCGCGCCCAGACCTTAGGGTGTGTTCCCAGAATCCTGATCCCGGTCCCGCATCGGATTCCAGGCGGGCTCTTGAGCCGCCGCCCGTCCGCACCTGCCCTTTTGCTGGAAATGCAGGGTGGAGCCGGAGTTCGGGAGATGAATTCCTTCAAGAAATGCGGGTTGATCGAAACCGGCAGGGTTCGAACCAGACCCCTCCAATCTCGCATCCTGGTGCAGGCGGAATCAGCCCACGTCCATGAGTCGGCAGCCGCGTGAACGCGTGAGCCGAAGGCGAACTCGTGAACTCGGCGGAACGTGAACTCGCCGGGGAGCGGGCATGTCCTGCGCTTCGAGGTCCGGGCCGACTTCACCGAGCGGTACCCGGTGCAGACGGTCGGCGACCAGGAATGCACCGAGTGGTGGATTCCGGCCGAGGACCTGGACGCGCTGAACGACGCGATTGTCGGGCTGATCGAGCTTGTCGAGACGGTCCGGGAGCCTCCGGCGACCGAAGGCTCTTGACCGACCCACCCGGTGGCGCTCAGCGGGACCGCAGCCGGGAGCGCCAAACA
>JAKRSE010000359.1 GCA_022402505.1 Fimbriimonadaceae bacterium
ATGTCCGATCACCTGCCGATGTGGATCCGCCTGAAGATCGACTTCAGCGACGAGTACCTCGCCGGGCTCACCGAGACTCCGGTCAGCTGAGGTCGGGCATGACCTCTTCGACCTTCACCCGCCGGCCTTCCCGGCTGGACTTGACGGCGGCGAAGACCATCGCCAGGCTCCAGATGTTGTCTTCGCAGCTGCACTGAGGCGTCCGGCCGGTCTCCAGAGCGTTCAGGAATTCCGTCAGGGACCCTTCGATGCCTCCCTGGTAGCCCTCGGGTTCCGGAGCGACCTCCAGCCGGCGGGTGGTGACGATGAAGTCACCCTCGCCCGTCAGCTGTTCCGCGTCGATGTCCCCCTCGCCGTCCCACTTGATGTAGCCGTCCCGGCCGTAGAACTCCCACCGGCCGTTCCAGCTCGTCGCCTGGCCTTCGGCGCACCAGCTGCCCCGATAGTTGAACCGCAGACCGCCTTCCATCTCGAAGATGCAGGCCGCCGAAACGTCGCCCTTGTACCAGCTCCAGCCCGGGTTGTACTCCTCGCAGTAGACGGCCACGGGGTTCAGCCCCAGGTACTGCCGGGCCGAATCGAAGTGGTGGATCGACATGTCCAGGATCAGCGGCGACTCCATCTCGTCGCGGAATCCGCCGAAGTGGGCGCCCAGGTAGAAGTCGCAGTTGAGGGTCTGCAGAGGGCCGATCGCCGGGATGAGGGGCATCAGCCTGGGCACCGACCCCATCCATCGGCGGCTCTGACTGACCATGTAGAGGAGGCCGTTGCGCCGCGCGGCTCGGACCATCTCACCCGCGTCGGCCATGCTCGCTGCCATCGGCTTTTCGCCGATCACGGGGAGGCCGGCATCCAGCGCCGTGACCACCGTCTCACGGTGGGCCTCTGGAATCGTCACATCGATCACGAAGTCGGCCTCCACTTCCTGGATCGCGGCCTTCAGATCGGTGCCGGTCCAGACGTCCAGACCGAACTTCGCCGCCTGCTCGGCCGCACGGCCCGGAGCGATATCCACCCAGGCGGCCTGCTCGACATCCTTTCGAGGCTTCATCATGCCCGCCCAGGCTCCGCCCATCCCGCCGGCACCCACCAGAATCGCCCTCTTCATGCGGCATGGGTGTACCCGAGTCCGGGTACAAGTTGCCCGTGCCCGTCGATCTCCGTTCCGATACCGTGACCCGCCCCGGCCCCGAGATGTTGAGGGCGATGATGGCGGCCGAGGTCGGCGACAATGTCCTGGAGCACGACCCCACCGTGCATCGCCTCGAGAAGCGGGCGGCCGAGCTGACCGGGAAGGAGGCGGCGATCTTCGTCCCCAGCGGCACCATGGGCAATCTCTGCGCCCTTCTCACCCACACCAGGCCCGGAGATTCGGTGGTGGTCGAGGACCAGTCGCACGTCTTCTGGTACGAGGGAGGCGGGCTGGGCCGGATCGCAGGCCTCGCTTCCCGGACCCTCCGCTCCGAAGCCGGAGTCTGGGACCTCTCCGAACTCCAGTCCGCTCTGATGGAGCGCAGTCACCATACGCCCGGGACCTCGCTCGTCTGCCTGGAATCGAGCCACAACCGGCACGGCGGGGCTGTGCTTCCGATGGGCTTCATTCACCAGACGGTGGAATTGGTTCACGAGTTCGGCGCTCCGGTTCACCTTGACGGAGCCCGCGCGTTCAACGCAACCCGAAGTCTGGGAACGTCTATCGACCAAATGGTGGAGCCCTTCGACTCGCTGACCTTCTGCCTCAGCAAGGGGCTCGGCTGTCCGATCGGCTCCGTCCTGTGCGGCCCGGCCGACTTCATCTCCGAGGCCGAGTACCATCGAAAGCGTCTCGGCGGCGGACTTCGGCAGGCCGGCTACCTGGCTGCGGCTGGACTGTATGCCCTTGACCATTTGGTGGATCGCCTGGACGATGACCATGCCCGAGCCCAGGACCTTGCGGGGTGGTGCGCCGGGCTCCCCGGGCTCCAGCCGCTCCCCTGCCCGACGAACATCCTGATCCTGGAGACCGAAGCCCCCTCGGCTGAGTGGCAGGCCCGCCTCGAAGCCGAAGGGGTGCGGACCGTTCCCTTCGGTCCGTACCGACTGCGCGCCGTCACTCACCTGGACGTGGACGACGAAGGCCTGGCCGAAGCCAAAGAGGCCTTCGCCCGGGTCAGCGAAGCTCTTTGAGCCAGAGGATCGAAGTCACTCCTCGCGGATAGTAGCGACTGCCCATCGCCCGGCCGCTCACCATTTGGTCAGACCAGCACCAGAAACGGCTGTCCGGGTTCAGAATCCAGCCGTTGTGGGCTCGGTCGGCCTCGGCATAGGCCCGCAGATCTCCGCCGCCCAGCATCGACCGGGCGATGTGCTGACACAGGTAGATCTTGCTCAGCCAGCTGTTGTTCGCGGTGCTGCTCAGCTTCCAGCCGCCGTCATCGAACAGGCAGACGCCGGGCTTGAGCACCGCCGCCAGGTGCCGCCGGCAGGCCTCGAGGAAGCCGACGAAGGTTTCGTCCTTCTCCCAGTCGGCGAGGACGCCCGCCTCCCGGAAGAAGATCAGTCCTTCGATCACCGGAATGATGCGGCTGCCGTGGCCTCCCTCCTCCAGAACGGACGCCATGCATCCCTCGGCATCGGCTGAATCCGCGAGGGTCTTGAGGGCCCTTCGCACCTGCTCCCGAGCCTCGTCGCTGCCCAGGAATCGGGCCAGGATCGCGTAGGCCGCCGCCGTCTTTCCGGCGAGATACGCGCTGTTCCGAGCCTGGCCGAGCGAGGTGTCGAGGCTGTCGTAGGTCGTGATCTCCGCTCCCCCCTCGCAACGGCCGGAGTCGATGCTCATGATCCCGTCCCGCTGCTCCGGGTCCGGATGGTCTCGAAGAAGAAGGCTTTGGAGGCACTCCTCGAAGATGTCTCGGCGGGCGTTCAACCATTTGGTGTCATCCGTCTCGGCCAGGTAGGCCCCGGCGCAGCAGACCCAATTGACCAGCTCCTCATGGCTCATGTAGCTGAAGCAGTCGTCCAGCCCCGGCCGCTCGTAGCTGCTGTAGCCGGGCGGCGAGAACTGGTTCGCGACCCCCATGTCGTGGGTGAAGGCGATCGCCCTCTGGCCGCCGATTTCGTCGTGGTAGGCGTATCGGTCGGCGAAGAGGTCGAGTTCATTCCTCACCGTCCAGGGGTTCATCAGCAGCTCGAAGAACACCTGATCGGCGGTGAGATCGAAGGTGTTCATCATCCGGTACTCGCCCTCGTTCACCATCCAGATCGGCCGGCCGGATTCGTCCACCAGCGCCTGGGTCGAACCGTAGTGGCTGCGGATCGCCATGCTCAGAGTCCAGGCCTGGTCTGCGCTCAGGCCGTCCGGACTCAGCCGCGCATCCATCAGCTCCGCCTGGGACAGCCGCGCCGCCCAGGTCGCCAACCCCTCGCCGAGGACCGATTCCAAGCGGTCGAAGTGCTCGGTGAAGGCGTACCGACAGCGCAGACCCGTCGTCACCCAGCCGGTCTTCATCCACCCGATCGCCAGCCTCAAAGTCAGGACTTCGCCCGGTGCGGCCTCGGCCACCAACAGGGTCGTTTCGCCCAGCATGTTAGCCTCCAGCCCCGGCTCTTCGCCCAGTAGGATCTGTTCGACCGAAAAGTGATTCGCCGTCCAAGCCTTCGGATGGTCGGTTTGAACCCCCACGCTGTCGCCCACGGCAAACCCTGCTCCCGACTCCGGCCGAAGATGCCGCATGCCTTGAGTTCGGTCGTCGTTGCTGAAGCCGAAGAAGACCTTGCGGGCCGTCGTGCCGGCTGAATTGTCCAGGGTCAGTTCCGCAGTGATCGCCGGCAGCAAAGCCGCCTTCTCGGAAGCCGCATCGCTGCCCGGCTCCGGAACCGACCAGGGCGGCGACACGATTCGGAACCGGAGATCGCCGGCGCACCACTCGTCCAGCGAGGGGGTGAGACGACGCTCGATCTCGGCCTCGGCAAAGGACGAGAGGACCGAAGGCGCTCTTTCCGCCGCCCCTTCCACCTGATACCGATCCTCGTCGCCGGAGGCCGCCTCCGCGAAGAAGGGAAGCGCCACAAAACGCTTTGCCCCATCGACCTGACAGCCGACGAAGACGCTGTGGCCGGCCGGAGCGCCAAGCTGATGCCCCAGGCCTCCACGGGCACCCGGCTCGCCCAGGGTCAGAGTCGCGAAGGCTCCCACCGGGGAATGATGAGCGTTGTAGAACGTCGGCTGTGACATCGCCGGAAGTTTATCGAACTTGCGGTCCGGAGGACTGGAACCGGCCGAGAATGGCAAGATTCAAGGCTCGGGCCCGGAGAGAGACACGGCCGCCTGGCAGCGTAGACTGACATCGTAATGGCAGCGATGCGCAAGGTCGTCGTCGTGGGTGGCGGACTCGCCGGACTCATGGCCACCATGAAGCTGGCCGAAGCCGGCCACGAGGTTCTTCTGTTCAGCCTGGTGCCCGTGAAACGCAGCCACTCGGTCTGCGCCCAGGGAGGCATCAACGGAGCCGTCAACATCCGCGGCGAAGGAGACAGCCCCTTCCTCCACTTCGAGGACACGATCACGGGCGGCGACTTCCTGAACCACCAGCCCCCGGTCATGCGCATGGCGGAACGGGCCCCGGCCATGATCTTCCTCCTGGACCGGATGGGCGTGCCCTTCAACCGGACCAACGAAGGAAACCTCAGCTTCCGACGCTTTGGCGGCACGCTGAAGCACCGCACCGCCTATGCCGGCGCCACCACGGGCCAGCAACTTCTCTACGCCCTGGACGAACAGGTCCGCCGGTTCGAAGAGATGGGTCGGGTCAAGAAGTTTGAAGGCTGGGACTTCCTCGGCCTCATCAAGGACTCCAAGGACCGATGCCGGGGCATCACCGCCCAGAGCATGAGGACGATGGAGATCCAGTCGTTCCCGGCCGATGCCGTCCTGATGGCGACCGGCGGAAACGGAGTCGTCTTCGGCCGCAGCACCAACTCGATCATCAACACCGGCTCCCCCGTCGCCATCTGCTACCGCGAAGGCGCCGCATATGGCAACCCGGAGATGGTGCAGATCCACCCGACCGCCATCCCCGGCGAAGACAAGTGCCGGCTGATGAGCGAATCGGTGCGCGGTGAAGGCGGACGAATCTGGGTCCCCCGCGACCCGATGGACAGCCGAAACGCGGCCGACATTCCCGAAAACGACCGCTGGTACGTCTGCGAAGAGCTGGACCCCAAGTACGGCAACCTCCTCAGCCGCGACATCGTCAGCTTCATCATCTACTGCGTCTGCCGCATGGGCAAGGGCATCAAGGGGCAGCAGCAGGTCTACCTGGACATCACCCACCTTCACACCAAGCTCGGCCTCAGCCGGGAAGTGATCACCGACAAGCTTGGCGGCGTCCTCGAAATCTACGAGAAGTTCATGCGCGAGGACCCGATCGACAACCCGATGCGCATCTACCCGGCGGTCCACTACACCATGGGCGGGCTCTGGGTGGACTACGAAACCACCGGAAACGATCCCGCGCTGGACATCGACAGCCACCGCAACCAGATGACCAACATCCCGGGTCTCTATGCGGCGGGCGAGTGCGAATACCAGTACCACGGCGCCAACCGCCTGGGAGCGAACGCCCTGCTCACCTGCCTCACGGGCGGCGAGCTGGCGGCCCAGGGAATCCTCGCCTATCTCGGCGGGATGGGCGCCTCGTTCGAAGCCCTGGAGACCTCGGCCGTCGCCGAAGCCACCCAGAAGCACCTGGCCGAATACTCCGCCCTCAAGTCGAACCGAGGGGACGAAAACCCCTACGGCCTCCTCGCCGAACTGCAGGACACCATGTGGAACAACTGCGGAATCTGGCGGCTGCAGAAGGACCTGAACGACGCCAAGGCCAAGCTGGACGAACTGACCGAACGGGCCGACCGCTGCAACCTGGTCGATGCGGGCGACTGGAGCAACCAGGCCGTCCCCATGACCCGGCAGCTGAAGCACATGATCGAAATGAGCAAGGCGGTCGTCGGCGGAGCCCTCATCCGCGACGAAAGCCGCGGCGCCCACTTCAAGCTGGACACGCCGAAGCGCAGCGACAAGGACTGGCTGGTCACCACCAAGGCCACCTGGACCGCCGCCGGACCGGAGTTCGACCTCAGCGAAAAGGTGGACTGCCGAATCATCGCCCCCCGAGCACGGAAGTACAAGGTCAATCAGGCGACGATCGTCACCAAGATCATGGGCCGAGACTTCTTCGAAAAGAACGTACCCACCTGGTCGGCTGAAGACGAACACGACCTGAAGGTTATGCTCGGCGAAGTCGAAGCGGAGCCGGCGGCGACGAGCTGACGTTTTGGGCAGACAGTTGCGGACGATGGCTGACGGTGGCCGCCTTGGATCGCCGTCAA
>JAKRSE010000360.1 GCA_022402505.1 Fimbriimonadaceae bacterium
GTACGGTCCATCAGGCGCCGCGCGGGCGACGGGGAGAGGGCACCGGCCTGGTGGAAAAGGTCTGGACCGACGCGAGCCGCCGGAGTCAGATCACCCTGAACACGGTGCCGATTCCCCGCCTTTCGCCAAAGAGGCTCCCCGCTCAGAGCCTGCCCTCGCGTGGATGGGTGGTGGTCTGGGAAGGGGAGATTCTCCCGAGCTTCACCGAAGAGTTGAAGCTGCATCTGGTTTCCAACCAACCGGTGAAGCTTGAAATCGGTGGAAATGTCATCGGTCAGTCAACCAAATGGATGAAGGATCGTTCTCTTTCTCACCAAATGGTTGCTTCCGATGATCGCCCGGTGCCCGTCCGCATCACCGTCACCCATGATTCCGGTCCGGCCGATGTCAGTTTGGAATGGGAGAGCGCTCGCCTAGGCCGGACTCTGGTGCCGATGCGACAGCTGCGGTCTCCGATCGGCGGCGGGGCGGGAAGCGGCCTCAAGGTGGAGGTTCTGGAGGGTGAACACCTCCTGCCGTCCGAAGGCGGATCTCTTCGCCTGCCGGTCCAGGCGGCATCGCCCTATGGCGAAGTGACGGCCTGGACGGAGGTCAGCGGACCCGGCATCCCGCCGCAGCGGGTGACTCCCGGCGACTCGGTCGACTTTCCCAGAAACGAGACGCGGCTGATCCAGCGCTATGTGCTGCGGACCGTGGTGATCGACCCGGCGGGGCGCAGTCTTTCGGCCGAGACAGCCGAGGTCCTGGTGATGCCTCCCGTCTATGTTCCGGCCCCCAAGGCTCAGCCGGATGGCTGGAGCCCCGAAGCCCCGGCGACTCGGGCCTCCACCGGAGAGGCGGCGCGGGCCCTGGCCGTGCGGAACGAGAACCGCCGGATCTATGAGCCCCTGGCCCGCGAGGCGGCCGAGCGTTACGGACTCGACCCGGCGATCTTCTGCCGCATGATCGAAGTTGAGAGCAGCTGGAACCCCCGTGCGGTCAGCTGGGTGGGAGCGATGGGGCTGGGTCAGCTGATGCCCGGCACCGCCTCCGACCTCGGCGTTTCCGACCCCTTCGACCCGATCGAGAACCTGGACGGAGCCGCCCGGTACCTCGCCGCCCAGCTGAAGAGGTTCGGAACCTACCGACTGGCTTTGGCGGCCTACAACGCAGGCCCAGGCGCGGTGCGCCGATTCCGCGGCGTGCCACCCTATCGCGAGACTCAGCGCTACGTGCGCAAGATTCTGGACAACTGAATGGCGGGCGGCTTCTCGGCGATTCTGCAGGCGGTGAAGAAGAACGCCGGCCCGATCTCGCTCATCACGGGGATCGCGGTGTTCCTGGCGGTCGGCTACTACACTCTGTCGCCGGTCCGGGTGGCCATGGAATCGGTGGCGGGCCTGCGCGAGCCGCTCGGGCTGCTCTTTCCGGGCCTGACCAACCTGGGGGCCAGCCTTGTGATCCCCTGGACCGCCCGATTCCTGATGGGTCGGGCCAAGGGCTTCAACCTCTCGGACCTTGGGTTTCAGGCCGTCCTTTTCTTTATCAGCGCCTACCTGGTCTACAGCCTCTACACGGTGCAGGCGATCTGGTTCGCCGGGCTCGAACCGTGGCTTCGGGTGCCGGTGAAGGTGGCGGTGGACATGATTCTCTTCTCCCCGCTGATCTCCATCCCCTACTTCGCCTGCATGATCCTGCTCCGGAAGGGCGGTTGGAAGCCGGGGGCGGTTGTTCAGGGTTGGAAGAGCGGCGAATTTCGGCAGATCTGGTGGTCGAACATCACGGCCTGCTGGGCGTTCTGGACCCCCGTTCTGTTCGCGGTGTATGCCGTGCCGGACAGCCTCCAGTTCGTGCTCTTCCTCTTTCTTCAGGCGGCCTGGACGTTCATCGTCTTCTTCATCAATCCCGAGGCCGTCCGGGGCGAGGCCTCGGCCGAAGGCCCTGCCTGACCGCTCCCGTCGAACCGCCGGCACGGCTCTTGCAGTCCATAGGTTCGAGTCTCTGGCTTTATGTCTTTCTTTTCTTCACGCACGCTTGCCCTCGCCTTCGCCGCAGCCGGCCTGGCGGCCCTTGCTCCGGCGCAGAACCTTGGTCTGGCCAATGAGTTCAACGCCTTCGTCTTCGAGTCGGCCACGCTGAACGGCGGACATGCTGATGGCGCCGTCGCCGTCGGCGGCAACATCTCCGGCAGCGGGTACGACTTCCTGCAGAAGAACGATCCGGCGACCGTGGCGATCTTCAGCCAGGTCGGCCTCTATGCCGGCGGGAACGTGAGCCTGTCGAACAACGGTTCGATCAACAATTCAGGCACCGGCCACGTCAACGGGAACTTCAGCACGGGCAACCCCTTCAACGTGAACGGCGGCACGCTGTTTGTCGGAGGTTCGATCTCGGGCCCGGTGAACGGCAGCAAGCAGGCGGGCAACGACACGGTGAACGAGGGTCTCTTCGGCCAGCAGAAGGCCTACAGCCTGGCTCAAACGGCCGCGATCCGTGGCCTTTCCGGAACGACCGTGGTCGGCAGCGGTCCGGCCTGGCCGAATGTTCTGACCATCGACCTGAACAGCATCGCCACCAACCCGGACGGCCAGAAGGTCGTGAAGATGGACAAGTCGGTGCTCGGGAACCCGAACGCGGTGCTCAACCTGACGAATCAGGGCAACGAGACGGTCATCATGGACATCCTGGGCGGCGGCAGCCTGGACTGGAGCTGGACGGTCAACACGTCGAACGCCTCCAAGCTTCTCTGGAACTTCAAGGATCTCCAGGCGATCTCGCTGAACCGGACCCTGACCGGCTCGGTGCTGGCCCCGAACGCGGTCGTGACCCAGAACACGGGCAACATCCAGGGCAACCTGATCGCCCGCAGCTGGATCAACAACAACAGCAACGAGCTCCACTTCGGGAACCAGTACACCTTTACGGGAACGGCTCCGGTGCCCGAGCCGGCGACGATGGTGCTGCTCGGCGGCGCGGCGGCGGCCTTCCTGGCCCGGCGACGGCGCAAGGCCTGAACCTCTTTCGACCTGATCTCCCAAGAGCGGCCCTCGATTCCTTCCGGGATCGGGGGCCGGCTCTGCCTTAGAGGCACTGCCGGGTGAAGGGTCGGAGCGGTGCCTCCGGCGCAGAGACCGGGAGGCGCGCCTTTGGACCCCGAGCACGGACGTCCGGCCGGCAATTCATTGTCTGCCTCGGCTTGATCCTGGGCCATACTGGGCGCAACATGAGCCTGAGCCCCGATGTGGAGGCCTTTCTCGCCGGCATCCCAGAAGACAGAGCCGAATGTGTTCGCCGTATCGTGACGGCGGTGGCGGAGTCGGTGGACCCCGCCCTGATCACGTTCACCGACCGGATCGGCCTCCACTGGGGCATCCCGCTGGAGATGCATCCGGCGGGCTATCACTGCACTCCGGGGACTCCGGTTCCTTTCGTCTCCGTCGCCAACCAGAAGTCGCACATCGGCCTGTACCTCTTCTGCACCTACACCCTGCCGGGAGCCGGAGACGGGTTCGTGGCGGCGGCGGAGGCGGAGGTCGGCAAGGTCGACATGGGCAAGAGCTGCCTGCGGATCAAGAAGTGCGCCAAGTTTCCCGAAGCCGCCGTCCGAGCGCACCTGAAGTCGATCTCAGCCCGGGAATTCCTGGACCACTACATCGCCTCCATCCCCCCGTCGGCTCGGAAGAAGGGCTAGAGACGCCGGCCGGGTTCACTCGGCCTGCCGCGAGTTCGGCGGGGGCTTCTGTCGGCAGGGCAGGCCGTCTTCAGTTCAAGGTGAAGCTGCAGGGGACGTTGCCGGCGTTGATCTGGTAGCTGCCGGCCGGGTCGGTGGGGAAGGGGTCGATGTATTCGGGGACCAGGTCGTTCACCTGGGCGACCTCCTTCGGGCCCTTGCCCTTCTCCTGAATCCACAGCTCCTTCGCCCGGTCGATGAGGGCGCAGTTCTGCATCCTCACCTTCTCCCAGGCCTGCTTTCGAGCCTGAATCCATGCCGGCATGGCGATGCCCAGCAGGATCCCGATGATCGAGACCACGATCATGATCTCGATCAGGGTGAACCCTTTTCGGCGCGCCCGTGCCATACCGACTGGTTCATTCCACGTTTTCGTTGTCGGGATTACCGGGTTGATTCCGGCGACTGAGGAATCGCCAGATAGTCCACGGGTCGAAGGTAGTACTCGTTGATCGCGGTATCGCTGAGCATGGCCGTGGTGGGGAGCCTGCGCTTCCAGTGGGTTCGGGCGACCCGCGCGATCACCAGGTCCACGTCGGCGGGGTCGAATCCGTCGCGGATGATGCGGGCGCGGCTCAGGCCGGCGACATGGCGGGAGAGGATCTGGTCCGCCCGGGCATAGCTGATCCCGAAGTCGGCCTCATCGGTCTGCCCCTTCACCAGGTCCGCGGTCGGGGGCTTGGCGATGATCGGTTCGGGGACTCCGAGTTCTCGGGCCAGCTTCCAGACCTGGGTCTTGTAGAGGTCGCCGAGCGGATTGATCGGCGGAGAGTCGTCGGCGTGCCAGGTGTAGTAGCCGAAGAATCTTTCGGTCTTGTTCCCGGTGCCGAGGGGCAGGCCGCCGATCTTGGCCGACTGGTCGAAGAGGATGACGGCGCGGCAGCGGGCGCAGATGTTGCCGATCCGGGTGCCGTCGGCGTCCGGCTCCGATTCGCAGAGGTAGCCGTCGGCCATGCCGGTGATCGGGATGGTCCGACTGGGCAGACCGAGTTCGTCCACCACCAGGTCGGCGTGGTCCAGGCTCGCCTGGCTGGAGAGCCGGTAGGGCATCCGGAAGACGTGGACGTTCTCCGGCCCAAAGGCGCGGGCGGCGAGGAAGGTGGTGACGGCCGAATCGACTCCGCCGCTGAGGCCGATGACGACCCGGGTGACGCGACGCTTTCGGATCGCCTCATCCTGGAGGAAGGCGACGAGCCAGTCCGCGGCCAGCGCGGCGTTCATGTGCAGCCACTGGTCCGGATCGGGCAACTCGGCTCGAATCACCTGCATGATGGGTTGATGGTACCGGCGGCGGGGCCGGGCCCCGGGCGCACCTGCAACCCGGGGCCTGAGCCGTCGTCATTCAGATTGGGAGCCCGCCCATGAACAGCGCCGTCAAAATCATCCTCATCGTCCTTGCCGTCCTGGCCGGACTCTGGCTCCTGGGGCCGATCATCGGACTGATCCAGGCCCTCGTGCCGCTGGTGATCATCGGCGGGCTGATCTACATCGGCTGGCAGGTCTTCGGGCAGAAGTCCCTGCCAGGCGGCGGTCGCAAGCGTCTGCCCTGAGGCCTGCTTCAGCGGGCGGCGGTGGTCCAGGGGCGGGAGCTCTTGAGGATCTCCATCGCGCTGGGGTCGCTCAGCAGCGTGCCGATCAGGGCGATGTCGGTCCGGCCTCGGCGGGTCCACACGAAGGTCGATTCCGGCAGAACCGACACGTTCAGCGCGCCCTCTCGGGTCAGGGATCGGACCAGACTCTCGGTGGAGCCGGAGCCGGCCTCGGTCTGCAGGATGTCGAATTCGTTCCTCGCCGACCGGTTCAGGTAGCGGAGCTTGAGGACCTTCCGGCCGCCCGCCAGGGTGTGCAGCTCCGACTTGACCAGGCTGTAGCCGACCGGGACATCCACCATGCGGTAGGCGGTGAAGGGGACGGCGGTGGGAATCTGAGCCGGAGTGAGGGCGACGGGTTCCGCGGGGGCTGCGATGATGGCGGAGCAGATCAGGGCAGTCAGGGCCATGGTGCCGTCTTCGGCTGCAAGTTCCGGGCCCCGGGAAGGTCCGGCCGGGAAAGCCGGTGTGGTTAGCGGGGGTCCATCCGGATTTCCAGCAGGCCGAGGGGGTTCCCTTCGGCCAGGTAGATCGGCGTGCGGATCACCTCGTCCTCCCGGTCGCGAGACACCCGGGTCTCCATGCTGGGGCGATCCAGGGCCGTCGCCGTCTGGGTGGAGGCGATGACCCGGCCGTCCGGCGCGGCGACGGTGATTCGGCGGAATCCTCCGGCCTTTGCGATCCTCTCAAGCTGAAGCCGGAGTCGGGCGGGCCGCTGCTCCAGGAGGTCGGCGACCAGGGCGGCGGCGACCGATCGGGCCAGCAGCTCTCGGGCGGCGACATGGCGGGCGCGGGCCTGAGCGGTGAGGATCATCGCCGAAAGGAGGAAGACGCTGAGAGCTGCGCCGATCAGGATCAGCCTCCAGGGCACGGCTTTGCGGCCGCTCTTCGCTGCCGAGACCTGCGCCTTGTCTTCCTGGGGAATCTCCGGTACCGCCGGAGGGGTCTCCTCTTTGCTCACGCCTCCATGTTAGCGGATCAGGCCGGGCAGATCGTCGACCGGCTTCGCTTCGAGGTCCCATCCGCTGCGCTCCCCTCGGGCCAGCCGGAACGAGCCGGCAAGG
>JAKRSE010000361.1 GCA_022402505.1 Fimbriimonadaceae bacterium
CTCAAGTTGCCCTACCGCGAAGGCGACCTCCTTTCGGCGCGCTACCTTTATGATGAGGCGACGGGCAAGCAGGGAACCTACGGCATGCTCGGCGCAGGTTCGGCCGAGGCGGCCGGGCTTCGCATCAACCTGATGCCCGGAACCGGCGCCTACCTCGGGCTCGGACTCACCGAACGGCGCGGCGATGGCACAGTCCTGACGAGCAACGTCTACGGCCTCGGGAACTCGCTGAGTCTGGCGCCCGGCCTCAAGTTCAACTCCCTCGTCCTGGTCGGCGAACGGCAGTCGAACCGTTCCATGGACCTGATGTCCGGATCGGTGAACCAGGCCGGCGAACAGGAAGGGACCGGACAGGCCTTCATCCAGGGACTGAGCGGCGGCTTCATGGGCGGGGACATCGACCTCTACTATCAGGCGATCGACGAGAACTTTTCAGGGGTTTCGGCGGCTCGTTCCTTCGGTTACACCGATGAGCAGGCGGCGGCGATGGACCGCGAGAAGGGTCTGAAGCGGACTCGATTCAACCTGCAAAACGCCGCGTTCGGGGATGCTCGCCTGAGCGCCCGAATGGAGACGGTCGGAGACGCCCAGGGCGCGATCACCGAGCGTGGCTACGGCCTGGCATTCGGCGGCTTCAAGACCGACTGGTGGAGCCGATCCACGGATGCCGGGTTCGTCAAGTTCCAGAATCTTGGGGACAACGAGTGGCGTCAGCTCTCGAAAGAGAGGGACCTGACCCGCGAGGGCCTGAAGCTCGGCTACGATTTCGCAGGCGGCAAGGCCTTCTTTGAGAGTCTCGCGGTCGAAGCGCCGAAGGGCGGACTTCTCCGGGCGAATGCTGGAATCGAAGCCGGCGGATGGAAGTTCAACCACTCGGAGCAGCGAGTCGATGCCGGGTTCGACCGAGGCCGAGACCTGAGAGGCAACGAGTTCAACCCGAACCAGATCGCCCAGGAATCCGGCATCCTTCGTCGGACCACCGGAATCGAAGGCAAGGGCCTCGGGCTCCGACAGTTCAAGCTGGAACTCGGCGAGATTCGAACCGAGCAGGCGGACCTGGACACCTGGCAGCTGGCCGCGGCCGGCGGACGGTGGAGCATCGCCCACGAGTCCGTCAATGTCGGTGAAGGGTTCAACCGGTTCGGCAGTCTCCAGCCGGACATCAACGGGCTCGCTACCCGAATGCTTTCGATCACCGATTCTTCGGCCAAGGTTCAAGGGCACGATCCGCGAGCCGTCTTCCAGGCTGCCGGAATCGACCGCAGCGTCTGGAGGCTGGGCTACGACCTCGGTGCAAAGAGCGGCCTGAGAGCGGAGCGCCAGACCATCAACCTGGGAGACAAAGGCTTCCAGGCGGATCGAATTCGGTTTGAATCTGAGAAGGTTCAGGCCTCGTTCCTGAACGAATCCAATGATTCCGGCGTCGACCTCGCCCGCCGGCTGATGACCAGCGAACAGCAGCGATTGAGCGTCGCCGACGGCCTCAACCGGATGCAGTTCAGCCTGGCGGCCCAGCTTGACGCCAACAGCCGCCTCGCCCTCGACGCCATGCGAGCCACCGATGGCTTCGGCTCCACCGGCCGGCTCAACCTGGACTGGAAGATGCCCGGGCTCAGCCTGGCCGTCGCGAGTCGGGGAACCGATGCCGGCTTCCGATCCTTCGGCGGAATGGTCGATTCGGAAGGGCAGATCCTGCAGACCCTCACCGGTATGCAGGCGTCCTCGGCGTCTCTGGACTGGAACCAGATTCGGGGCGTGAGGCTCCGGTCCGAGTACGACTCTTGGCAGGGGCTCGACGGTCTGATGACCGAGAGGAACTGGAACCAGAACATCCTCGACTGGCAGCTGGACCGGTTCAGCGCCCTCAGCCTTCGCAGTGGATTCCTCAACCAGACCACCGTGGATGGCTTGAGCCTCGACCAGGACATTCAGGGTGTCAGCCTCAGCCGACAGGTCACTCGCGACGCCAAGGTGACGGTCACCGGCGAGCGGGAGACGTTCAGCGGAACCCAGGAAGCTCTGCCGCCGGACCGCCAGTCCCAGAGCGTGGTGGTCGAGGCCAAGGTTTCGGCTCAGACCCAGGTGCGCACGGAACACGGTCAGACCAGCTTTGACAACGGAGCTCGGGAGACGACCATGTCCAACACAGTCTCGACTGCCCTGAGCCCGCGAGCCGGAGTCAGCGTCACCGACACCCGCGTCAACCGCCCCGGAGATGAGGCCGATGCTTCGTTCCGCGACTACGGCTTCTGGTACGACTTCGGCAAGGGCATCAAGCTTCGCTACAGCACGAAGCGGACGACCGAAGGCGAACTCGGCAGGCTCGAATCCACCTTCGACATGGGCAGGGGCGAAGTCCAGGGCCTGAAGCTGGACGGCGCCGCCTACAATCACAATCGAATCGATGAGCGGAACGATACGCATGTCGGCCGCTTCAGCCTCGGCAGCGCCAAGCCTCTGCAGTGGGGATGGCTGAGCGACGTCCAGTTCCGGTGGAACTCGGACACCCAGCGCGACCGCTGGGCGTGGCAGAAGGAGAACGAAGCCTTCCAGTTCAGCGGAGTGCGGGGCGCGCTCGCCTTCGGCTTCGACTACAACAGCCAGATCGACCGCACGGGGCAGAGAGCCATCGACCGGTTCTTCAGCTTCAACAGCGACCGCACCGGCAAAGCCCCTCTGCAGGCGGCCTTCCGATACGGCGTCCGGACCATGCCGAGCAATGAGAACGTCATGATCCGTGACTACGGCCTGAAGTGGCAGCTCGACGAGAAGGTCTCGCTGAATCACTCGGTGGTCACCAACGCCCTTCAGCAGAAGGGGGGCGTCCTGCTCGGGACGATCACCACCCCGCTGCGGACCAACAGCTGGAGCCTGAACTACAACCGAACTTCGGACCTGAAGGCGGGGCTGTTCTGGAAGGAGAACATCGACGAGAATCGATTCCTCCGGAC
This sequence comes from Fimbriimonadaceae bacterium, assembly GCA_022402505.1. Lineage (GTDB taxonomy): Bacteria > Armatimonadota > Fimbriimonadia > Fimbriimonadales > Fimbriimonadaceae > JAKRSE01. The sequence continues at coordinate 2,952 of JAKRSE010000361.1, forward strand.
TCGGGAAGGGGGCATCAGCCTGGTGCTGATGGCCGACAAGCCTTCTCCGCTCAGCCTCACCTACGGTCTGCAGCAGTTCGCCGGCTCCTCGGAGAACTGGACGGCCCACAAGTTCGGCCTCAGCTTCAACCAGCGCCCAGGGCCGAACCAGAGCCTGAGCCTCATGCTTGAGAACCTTCAGTGGGAAAACGGTCGCCCCTCCGGATCGGCCCTCCCCAACTGGAACGTCCGCATGGACTACAGCTGGCGGTTCTGAGCCCGAACGGGTAAGGTTTCGGCAGAGCCATGCCTCCGACCCTTTCGCATGTCGAGCTCCTCAGAGCGCCCTTTGTTCGTTCGGAGATCGGTCCGTTTCGCTTCGAAGTGCCCCTGGCCTTCGGCCCCCGGGTGATGAATCTTCGGATCGGAGACCGGGCTTCTCCGTTCATGGTCTACGAGGATCAGATCAGGCGGCAGACGCCGGATGTCTTCCTCAACTTCGGCGGGCATCGGCTCTGGGCTGCGCCGGAGATCTCTGGCTGGACGGATGCCTCCGACCTGGGGCCGACGGAGGTCGAAGTTCGCGGCGACGCCGTGTGGACGGCGGGCGAGAACCCCGTGAGCCGGCTCTGGCGCGAGATCTCGGTGGAGCCGCTTGGCGAAGGCCTCCTGGTCCGCCATCGGCTGACCAACCGGGGCGACCGGACCGTCCGCATCGCTCCCTGGGCCCTCACGGTGCTGAAGGGAGGCGGGGAAGCGGTCCTCGCTCAGGAGCCCTATGCCTCCCATGAGGATGTTCTGCTCCCGGCCCGACCCATGGTGCTCTGGCCCTACACGGACATGAGCGATCCCCGCGTCTCCTGGGGGCGACGCCTGATCCGGCTGCGACATGATCCGGAGGGCAGGCCCTTCAAGCTCGGCCTATGGATGTCCGAAGGTGTGGCTCTTTGGCATGGGCAGGGTCTGATCTTCGGCAAGCGTTTCCAGTCGCCGCCGGCCTCGGATTGTCCGGATTTCGGCGTGAACTTCGAGACCTTCACGAATCAGGACATGCTGGAGCTGGAGTCTCTGGGCGCGGTTCGGGACGTGGAGCCTGGCGGCTCCGTAGACCACGCCGAGACCTGGCTCCTGTGCGAAGGCGCGGGCTGCCCGGATGGGGAGGCTGACGCAGTCGCCTGGCATGGGGAGCGGTCTCGTCAGATTCCTCAGCTGCCGACCTGAATCGTCGCCGCCGCTGCGTGGACTTCGCCTCGGTGGTGAAGGAGAACCTGAACTCGAACCGTGCCCGCCGTCAGGCCGTGGACCGTGCCCGTCTGGTCCACCCATCCCGCTCCCTGAGCCGACCACACCGCCAGCGGCGTGACCCGCCTCTCGCCGAGGAACGCGGAGATGCGTGCCGATCCGCCGACGGAGAGCCGGGCCGGAACATCCCGAATCTGCAGCCGGCTCTCGACTCCCGATCGCGCCTGGGCGAAGAGAACCACCCCGTTGGCCACCGTTCGCTCCGTCCCGCCGCTGGGCCGGTTGAGCGTCGTTCCGAAGGCATGGAGGGTGGTCGAGCCGCCTCCGTCCAGGTTCAGCGCCTCCGTGCAGCCCCAACGCCGCAGGATCTCTGCCGTTTCCGTCAGCGTGGTGCCGATTCCGGTCGCCTGACGCCCGTCAACGGTCAGCACCCAGATTCTGCCGTCCGGAAGGATCCCGACCGCTGTCCTCGGGTGACGCGGCGCGTCGGATGCCTCGACGGGGCCGGCGTAGCGTCCCTCCCGAAGCAGGATCGGCCCGCCTCCCACCGCTTCATCAGCTTCCTCCGGAACACCGTCGAGGCGGACACGGCTCTCGAGGGTCTGGCCGACGGTCACCGTCTTCAGTCGCTCGGCCCACGGTCCTGACCCGGCCAGAACCGCCTGCCCGGGCAGGATGTCGGTCCGCTGGACGCCGGTTTCGATGGCCAGAACCCGGTGCCGCCTGCTCCCCGGGCTGAACGGCTGCGGCGAGCCGGCCGAAAGTCGAACGACGGTCAGCGCCTCCTGCCCGTAGACCTGGCCCGCCGTGGCCGTACTGAAACCCAGCCCCCCGGCGGGCACCCTGCCGTTCAGCATGTCCAGCGGCAGCTCCTCGCCCTGAAGGACGGCCGACATGCGGATTCTGGGTTCGATGACTTGGGCCGGCGACTCGTGAGACCAGGCGAGGGCCCCACTGCGATTGCCCGTGCCCGGGGCAGAGAGGAGTTCGGACCGATGGACCATGAAGCCGCTCGGGTCGCCGCCCGGGTCGGGGGTCCATTGGAAGAAGTCGGCATTGAAGCCGGCCTGTCCTCCGCTCTCTCGGACCATCGCGCTGACCGTGCCTCGGCCGTTGGTGTCGCCCGCTTCATAGATCGTGCCGCCCGCCAGTCGCGCCTCAGCCCGGACCTCCCGAGGGTCCCAGAGCAGGCCGTAGACATGAAGCCGAGGCTCGGCCTGAACCTCCATTCGGAACGTCAATCCCGGCCCAAGGGAGCGATCCCAGGTCTGGAGGGCCGCCTCGGGGGACTGGAGGAGGAGGAGGGCAGACAGCATGTCCCCCAGTCTGCAGCCGGTGCGTTAAGGCATCCTTGAGTCCCTGGGACCCCGCTGCCAAAACCCGCCGGCCCCCATCCCCGAGAGAGGAGATGGGGGCCGGCGATTTTCCGTCAGGCGTTCAGCCTTACTTGTCCAGGGTGACCTTGCTCTTTTCCGCCAGAGCCGCCTGGGCGGCGGAGAGGCGGGCGATGGGCACTCGGAACGGGCTGCAGCTGACGTAGTCCAGACCGATCTTGTGGCAGAACATGATCGAGTCCGGGTCGCCGCCGTGCTCGCCGCAGATGCCGCACTTCAGGTCGTCGCGGGTGGCGCGACCTTCCTTCACGGCGAGGTCCATCAGCCGGCCCACGCCCGTGAAGTCGATCGTCTCGAACACGTTGTAGGGCAGGATCTTCTGGTCCACGTAGCGCTGAAGGAACTTGCCCTCGGCGTCGTCGCGGCTGTAGCCGAACGTCATCTGCGTCAGGTCGTTCGTGCCGAAGCTGAAGAACTGCGCGTACTCCGCGATCTCGCCGGCGGTGAGGGCCGCGCGGGGGACTTCGATCATCGTGCCGAAGAGGTAGGGAATGTCGACTCCCTGCTCCTTCACGACTTCCTTGGCGGTGGCTTCCAGCTGGGTCTGGATGACCTTCAGCTCATTCAGCGTGCCGACCAGCGGGATCATGATCTCCGGCTTGGCCTGCTTGCCGGCCTTGATGAGGGTCGCGGCGGCCTGGAGGATGGCGCGGGTCTGCATGACGACCAGGCCGGGGAAGACGATCGACAGGCGCACGCCGCGCAGGCCGAGCATCGGGTTCGACTCCTTCATGGCGGCGACGGAATGGAAGAGCTCGGTCTTCTCCTTCAGTTCGGCCTCCACGCTCTTGTC
>JAKRSE010000362.1 GCA_022402505.1 Fimbriimonadaceae bacterium
TCGACTGTCTGCTGACGGTCGCCCGAACCATCGCCGACCTGGCCGGCTCAGACGAAGTCCGCAAGCCGCACCTGGCGGAGGCGGTCCAGTTCCGTGGGCGGGGCCTGGATCGGTAGGCGGCCGGGTTCACGAGTTCGCCTGACGGCTCACGCGTTCACGCGGCAGGCTGCAGCCAGGCCGACCAGAGCCATTGAACACCGAAGTCTGGGTTCGAAATCGAGCGAGAGCGTCCAACTCACTCGGGAACGTCGTCGGGGTTGACGCCGGCGGCTTCCACGTTCTGCGACTTGATCGCTTCGTAGACTTCCTGGCGGTGGACGGTGACGTCTCGGGGGGCCTTGATGCCGATGCGCACCTGTTCGCCCCGGATTTCCAGGACGACGATTTCCACCGTCTCTCCGATGACGATGCTCTGATTCAGTTTGCGCGTGAGTACCAGCAAGGCGTCGCCCTCCTTGGCGTCCGGTTCATGTGCCGCATCTTACCGGACCCGATTCAGGCGGCCTGACTGCCGTCTGCCCCGAAGACCGAATGCCGCACGGACCAGCCATCTCCTTCCAATACGATCTGCAGGGCCGTTCTCGTCTCGGCGTTGACCGCAATGGGTCCCGCCAGGTTCAGAGTCATGGCCTCGGGCCGTCCGGAAGGGATCGACGCCATAGTATAGACCAGGAGCGGAGTTTCCGGCCCAAGTTGAAGTTTCTTTGCCGCGGAGGCAGGCATTTCCGGCGAATATTCGGCAACGTAGTGGTTCGGATCGACGACCAGAAAGGCGAGGGCGGGGTCGTCCAGCGACTGCATCCACCGGAATGGGCTTCCTTCTCGATGCTGGACGAAGACGAATCGCTTCGCGGCGGTGAATCCCGCGAGTCCTTCGGGGAAGGTCACGACATCCAGCGAGTCGAAGCTGATCTCGCCGAAGCGGGTGGTGTTGAATCGGTCCATCGTCATCGGAGGAAGTCCATGAGGCTCAAATCGGAGAGTCGGCCCGTCATCTGAAGGGCGGCGGTGTAGGCGGTGTTGGCCTGTTCGTAGCGGGTCATGGCTTCGGCCAGGTCGATGTCCCGTGCGTCTCCGATCTGTTCGGAGAGGTCGTCGATCCGGTTCTGATGCCGCTGCTGGGTTTCGGTCAGGGTCTGGAGCCGGACCCCCAGCTCGCCCCGAGCGGCCAGGTTCTCCCGGCGGCCGGATTCGACTTTGGCGAGGGCCTCGTCGGTGCGGCCGGTCAGGATGGCATCCTTCAGCTCGCCGAGGGAGGAGTGAAGCTTGGTGAAGTGGGCGTCGGCGCCGGCCAGGTTCGCGTCGATCATGCGTCCGGGCTCGATCTCCACCCGGCGGGGGAGGCCGTCTCCCTGGTAGACGAGGGCGCCGGCGTCCAGGGCAAAGGCGTCGGCCTGGGTTCGAGACCCGGCGAAGACCGATCCGCCCTGGGCGTCCTTGGTGTTGCCGATCTGGACCAGGCGATCCATCAGGCTCTGCACCTGGTTGGCGAGGGTCTGGCGCTGTTCGCTGCCGGCGGTGGCGTTGTTGGCCTGCAGCCCGAACCCGTGGGCTTGGTCCAGCATCCGGGAGACTTCGGCCAGCGCCTGTTCGGCGGGTCCGATCTGACCTCGAGCCGACTGGATGTTCTTCCCCAGCGAGTCGAGCCGGTTCTGCATCGCCGTGGCGGAGAGGACGGTGCGGGCGGCGGTCGGGTCTTGGCGGGCCGATTCGAATCGGCGCCCGGAGATGACCTGACGTCGAAGGGCCTCCAGCTCGGACTGAGTCCGCTGGAGCTGAGACGTCATGGTCTCAAACTTGTGCCCGGTCGAAATCCGCAAGGTTCAGTCTCCTCCTTTCCTCATTCAATGGAAATCATCGGATGATTCCCAGCAATTCTTCTGTGACTTGATCGAAAACGCTCAGAGCCCGGGCGGCGGCCTGGTAGCTCCGCTGCATCTTCACCATGTCGGCGAACTCTTCGTCCAGGTTGACTCCGCTGACCGAGGCCCGCTGTTCGGAGATCTGAGCGCCGACGGCGGTCGCGACGTCCAGCTCCTGGCCGAAGAGCGAGGCGGCGTCGGCGTTCGATTGAACCAGCGAGTCGTAGTAGCCGGCGAAGGTCTGGCCGGAGATCGAGTTCGAGTCTCTCAGCGCAGCGAGGGCCTGGGCGAGCCCGCCGTCGCCTGCGTTGCCGGTCGTTCCGGCGGCGATCGCCTGGGCTGATGCGGAGACTTCGGCCGAGAGGCGGAGCGAACGGGACCCGCTGCCGGAGGCATCGAAGAAGTCGATCCCGGTGGAGCCGTCCGCGCCGATTCCGGTCCGGTGGAGGGAGTTCAGGCCGGCCCGGAGCCCGTCGGCGAGGCGGTCCAGATCGTTCAGGTTGCGCTCGGCCTCGACTGCGCCCTGGATTCGGCCCATCAGCGAACCGCCGCGCAGGTCGGTCAGGCGGGTCGGGTCGAAGGAGGCCGAAGCGGGATCGAAGACGGATCTGAGCGGAACGCTGCCCGTCTAGTCGGCCAGAATCTGTCCGGCGGCATTGACGGTCACGCTGCCGCTGGGCTGCTGGACCGCTTCGATTCGGATCAGTTTGGAGAGGCCGTCCAGGGCGGCCTGCCTGCGGTCCAGAAGGTCGGCCGGGGGGCCGCCGAGGGCCTGGGCGGCGACGACCTCGCGGTTCAGGCGGCCGATCTCTTCGCCCAGCCGATTGATCTCGGCGAAATCGCCGGAGGCTTCGGTCCGGAGTTCGGCTCCCAGACGGTTCAGGTCCTCGCCCGCGCTGCTGATCCGGTCGGCCAGAGCCATGCCCGCCCGGCGGACTTCAAGCCGGTAGCCCTGATTGGCCGGGTCGGAGCCCAGGTTGGAGAAGGAGTCGAAAAGCCGGCCCAAGGCGGCCGAGATTCCCGAATCCGAAGGTTCGCCGTAGATGCGGTCGATCTGGTCGAAGGCTGCCTTGGCCGCGCCCAGGCTCCCCTGCTCGGAGAAGTTCCGGGATGCGTTGCGGTCCACGAAGAGATCGCGGGCCCGGTCGATGCTGCCGATCGTGACCCCCTGCCCCAGACGGTGGACGCCCCTCATCCAGAAGTCGACCGGGGCCTGCTGCTGGAAGTTCACTCGCTGGCGTGAATAGCCGGGGGTGTTGACGTTGGCGATGTTGTTCCCGGTAACCTCCAGGCTGCGCTGGAAGGCCCGCAGGGCGTTGGACGCCATGCTGATGCCGTGGAAGCTGGAAGGCATGTCTGGACTCTCCGCCGGGCCGCCTCAGGCGACCCGATTCACCAGCACGTTGGGATCGGCGGGGGTGGATCGGTCGTAGCGACGGTTCTGTTCCACCGCCTCGCGAGCCACCAGGGCTACGGTGCCCTGCACCGTTTCCAGTTCGTTCTCGATGAGCCGGCGGTTCTTGGCGATGATCTGCTGGACGTTTCGGCCGACGACGATCACGCGGTTGGCGACGGATTGAAGCTGCATCCCCTGATCCTTGGGCAGGGCGGCGACCAGGGCCTGGAGGTTCGGCTCGGCGTTCAGCGAATCGGCCAGGCTCCGGGCGCACTCCACGGCCCGGTGGTCGATCTCCTCCATGTGGGCCATCATCGTGTCCAGCTCCGGCTGGATGCGCTCGACTCGGGCGACGTCGCGCAGGGTGAGGGCGGCCGTCTGTTCATGCAGGCTGCGGAGCAGGCGTTCGGCCGTGCTCAGCCAGTCCCACCAGAGCTTTTCCAGTTCCTTGATCTGTTTTGCCATGGGCGTGTTCATTGTTCGGTTGAAGTCGGGGGTTGGGCGGCGGATTCGGCCAGAGCCTGTCGGATGACGAGGGGAGCGGTGGCCCGGAAGAGGGTTGTGGCGATTCCAAGTCCATTCGGGGACTGGGAGGTCCGGTCGGCCAGAGCCTGGTCCAGGGTGTCGCGGGCGAACTCGCCCATCTTGTCGGTCTTCTCGGAGAAGGACGACTTGCGCATCTGGGAGAAGAGCTGCTTGGCGAAGACGGCTTCGAACCCTTCGGCGGCGGTCTGGAGCTTGGTCAGCTCCCGCTTGGAGGCCTCGCTGAGCCGGTCGAGATCGATCCTGCCGGTGGCGGGGTCGATCACTCCGGAGAGGGCGCGGGACATCCGCTCGCGGATCTCCGACCCCTCTTGTCCGAGCGACCGTTCGAGTTCGGCCTCCACCATTCGGTGAAAGTCGGGTCTCAGGTTTCGGGAGCCCTGGGGCATCATGCCGCCGAGTCCGGTGACGGGGCTGCTCATTGGATTCTGATCCTCGCCTTGAGGGCGCCTTGGTCGGCCAGAGCCTGGAAGATCGCGATGATGTCTCGGGCGCTCACCTCGAGGGTCTGCAGGATGCGGGCGAGGTCGTCCAGAGTGGCGCTGCCGGGGATCAAGGCGACCTGGGTCGGCTCTTCTCCCGCCTCGACGTTCGGAACTTCGACCACGGCGGTCTGGCCTTGGCTGAGCGGGGCGGGCTGGCTGACCAGCACGTCGGTCTGGATGCGGACCTGGAGCGAGCCGTGGGCGATCACCGCCGGGCCGAGCTTGACGTTGCCGCCGACCACGATGGTTCCGGTCCGCTCGTTGATGACGACGCTGGCGGGCAGATCGGCCCGGACTTCCACCGACTCGATCTGACTGAAGAGGGTGACGGGATTCAGGGAGGCGTCCTGAATGTCCAGCATCAGGGTGACTGCATCCACTGCCGTGGCGCGGACGTTTTGAACCTTTTGGTTGATCTCTGCTGCGGCCCGCTTGGCGGTGGTGAAGTCGGGCACATCGAGGTCGAAGAAGGCCCGCCCGCCTTCAAAGACGATCTGCGTGGGGACGGTCTGCTGGATGTCGCCGCCGTCCGGGATGCGGGCGACGGTCTGATGGTTGCGGCTGACGCCCGAGCCTCCCGCCGAAGCGGAGAAGCCGCCGAGACTCAAGGGGCCGGCGCCCATGACGTAGGTCTTCTCGGGCTGGTTCGCCGGACTCAAGGGGGTAGGGAGAAGGAACCCGCCCTGAAGACTCTTGGCGTCGCCGATGCTGCTCACCGTCAGGCTGACCTTGCGGCCGGGGGCGGCGAAGGGGGGCAGCTGGGCGGTGACGGTGACGGCGGCGATGTTCTTGCCCTGGAGGTCTTCCGGCTTCACCATCGTGCCGAAGCGGCTGAGGGCGTTGGCCAGGAGCTTGGCGGTGAACGGTGTCTGGCGCGAGTCGCCCGTCCCGGCGAGGCCCACGACGAGGCCGTAGCCGAGGATCGTGTTGCTCTGGGCTCCCCGGAATCCGCCGAGGTCGCCCAGCCGAACGAGCAGGCCGTTGGTGAGGGAATCCTCCATTCGGGCCTTGTCGGCCGCCTCCTGCCGCCGCTTCTCTTCGATCATCCGTCGCTCTTCGGGAGTCAGCTGGATCGGCTGGGTGGGCGGGAGTGTCTGGGCGCGGCCGACGCCGGAGGTCCAGACGAAGGCCGCGAGGAAGAGCGCCTTCACCAATTGGTGGGTTCGGGGGTTCTTGGTCATCGTGTCACCCGTTCAGAAGAGCCAGTCCAAGACCTGGGTCAGGACTCCCTTCCGCTGTCGTTCCTGGATCATCCCCTTGCCGGTCATCTTGATCTCGGCTTCGGCGATGAGGCTGGAGGGGATGGAGTTGTCGGCGGCGATGTCGATCGGCCGCACGAGGCCGCTCAGGGTGAAGGTCTGCGACTCCTTGTTGGTGATGAGGGTCCGAGACCCTTCCACCAAAAGGTTGCCGCCGGGCATCACCTGACGGACGATCGCGCTCATGCGGGCCCTCATCCGACCCGCCTGGGTCGTGCTGCCGTCGCCGGAGACGCTGCTGCTGGCTCCGACGCCGTTGGTCAGGGGCTTGAAAAGGCTGTCGAAGAAGCTGAGAAAGGTCTTGGCGTTGACCCGGCTGCTGTCCTGCTTGGTCGCCTCGGTGGTGGCGGCAAAGCTGGCGGCGGACTGCTCGTCGATGACGATCATCAGGATGTCGCCGACTTGGCGGGCGGTTCGGTCCAGAAAGATGCTGGAGCTGTTGGGGCCGTAGAGCGAGCCGGGGTTGGTCTTGACATCCGGCGGAGTCTGGGCCAGAACGAGCCCAAAGATGAGTCCGGTCACGCCTTCACCTCCACCTGGCCGGCGGCATTCAACCATCCGGTGAGGATCGCCTTGGTCGAGCTCTCGACGGTGATCTCGCCGGTGCGCTGATCCACCCGCCTCACCTTTCCGGGCACCTCCACGCTGGCCCCGTTGGAGACGACGAGGATCTTGATGCTCTGGCCCGCTCGGATCTGCGTCCAGGGGGCTCGGTTCTCGAAGACCACCTGGCGGGCGTTCCAGCGGCGGCCATCGACGACGATCTCCACGCTCACCGTGATCCGACTCGGAGTCACGGCAGGT
>JAKRSE010000037.1 GCA_022402505.1 Fimbriimonadaceae bacterium
CCACCGCGAAGGCGATGTCGGTCAGCTCGACCGCTACGACCGTCGGCCAAAAGGCGGCTCCGGCCAGCTCCTTCGACTTTTTCGGCCCGCCCGCCACCCCGATGAAGTGCTTCAGGGTCACGAAGAGCAGGTAGAGCGCACCTGCAAGCTGAAGGAACCAGAGCCGGATGATGTAGGAGGCCAGAAGAATGGCGATGAGCCGAAAAACGAAGGCGCCGCCCAAGCCGTAGAGCAGCGCCTTCCTCTGCTGTTCATGCGGCAGGTGCCGGACCATGATCGCCAGAACCAGGGCGTTGTCGGCGGAAAGGAGTCCTTCAAGAAGGATGAGAAACAGGATCGTGCCGACATCCGACGAACTGAATGTCTGGCCGAAGAACCCCCCGACAGAAGACGTCAACAACTCCATTCTTCCAAAGCAAAGGGCCCTGGGACCTGGGAATCCTCCAGGCTCAAGACCACAATCTCAAGTTACCCGCAGGAACCGTGCGGGTGCCCAACGCGACACTGCCATGCCGACCTACGTCTACGAATGCAAGAGCTGCAGCCAGACCTTTGAAGCCGAGCAGCGAATGTCCGATGCTCCCTTGACCGCCTGCGGATGCGGAGCTGAAGGAACGGTGAAGCGGGTCATGCAGCCGATGGCCGTCCTGTTCAAGGGATCAGGCTTCTACGTGACCGACAGCGCCGCACCCGCCCCGGCGGCGACCTGCAATCCGGGCGGGACCTGCTCGGCCCCGGGCTGCCCCTCCAATCCCGACGCCTGAAGCCGGCGGAAGAAAAAAGGAGCCGCTCCCCCTTTGCAGGAAGAGCGGCCGCACTTCAATCGATCACTCTCTCGACCAGATCACCGGTCGAGTGAGAAGTCAGGAACGAAGCCGCCCTTGGCGTCCTTCTCTCCTTCCGCTTCTCGCTCGGCCGAGTAGTTCGGGTTTTTGTTCGGGTCGATGTTGCTCTGGGCGTCCTTGCTCCCGCATCCAAAGATGAAGAGCCCGGCGGCCAGAAAGCCCAGAAGGACGGGAAGCTTCACAGGCCCGGTCGCTCGAAGAAGTTGTCGTCGAGGTTCCAGAGGTACCGTTCTCGGTCGACAATGCTCGCCCCTTCTGCTCCGGTCGAGCTGTCCACCGACATGTAGTCGGTGCCCGCGGCCAGGGCGCCTTCCTTCAGGTACTTGGCGCTGCTGTCCAGGAAGGTGACCGTCGTGCCGTCGGCGGCATCCACATAGATCGAGCTGGTGATCCGGCCCGCGGCATTCCGCTTGGACCAGTTGCCCGAACCCACGCTGCCGTCATAGATGATGCAGTAGGTGTCGTGCGGGGCGATGATCGGCCACATGCCGGGGGCGTTCGCCATGAAGTAGCCGCGCTGGAACTCGAGGGTGAAGAGCCGGCTCTGGGTGAACATGACCGTGGCGGACGGGTCGGTCGCCTGGGTGTAGCTGCGGCTCACCGCCTGGTCGCAGTTCGGCCAGGGCGAGAGGAACAGGTAGTTCAGACCATACATCGGGTACCGGGCCTGGTTGCGGTACGAGCGGATTCCCGTGGCTGAAGGACCGCCGGAGAAGATCCCGTTGGAGTCGCCCCGGACAGGGTCCACATACATGCCGTAGGACTTCATGTAGGGATAGAGGGTCTCCACCCAGGCCCGCGCCCGCTGATCCGTGTTGCCCAAGGCAGCCCCGAAGGCGCTCCAGGGACCGGAAAGGAAGAGCGGGATATTGTCGTCGAAATCCGCTCCGTAGATCTGAGCGGCCGTGCCCATCTGCTTGATGTTGCTCAGCGAGGAGGTCTTCTTGGCCGCCGCTTTCGCCTGGGCGAACACCGGGAACAGGATGGCGGCCAGGATCGCGATGATGGCGATCACGACAAGCAGTTCGATCAGCGTAAATGCATTCTTCTTCATGGTTCTCACCAGAGAAGCCGCGAGTATGCCTGGGGCCGAAGACCCACGTCAAGAGATTTTTCGAGAATGTTTCGAACCTTAGGGAACTCTCGGCAAATAGGCCGTCAGCAGAGTGCTGCCCACAGGTCATGCATTCCCATACTCGATGCTTCTTTGGAAAGATGAGCGTTCGTCAAACGATCGCCAGGCACGAGTCGAGGCAAAGGCAGGCAGGGCGCTGGGCACAAGCACCCAGCAGATCAACGGTCGCCGAGATGCAGCCGGACCTCATCGGTCTCGGTGGCCGGGGCCGTCTGGGGCGCGGGAGAGGCGGCCTGCCGCTCCTGGATCGCTCCCTCAACATTCCCGACGATCTGATCCGCCAGCTCCGCCGCCCTTCGCCGAGAGCGGCGGTTGAGGGCCAGGAAGCTTCCGGTGGCAAGGAGGAGGCCCACCGCGCCGACCAGGGCGCCGAGCACCGGACTCTGCTCCGTCCCGATGCCCATCGCCGCAATCGTCGAGACGATTCCGATCGGATAGGCGGAAGAGATGAAGTCGAGGACCGGTGAATTCTCCACGCTGATCCGGGTGCGGCCGAGCCGCGAGGTGACGGCGACCTTGAACATCGCCATCTGCTTCGTGAAGCTCCCTTCCAGCGTCCGGCCGATCTGACGCAGGCCGTTGGCGCCGGTGACATTCGGCGTGATCCCCTTCAGAATCTCGCCGAAGTCGTCGGGTGAGAGGTCGCCATCCACGACCCGCTCCTCCTTCGCGATCAGGCCGCGGCGGGTGGAATGCTGCTCGGGCTTCGGCTTGTGAAGCTGGGCCAGGGCCGCCTCGAGGTACTTCGGCTGAATCCCCGCCTCCTTGGCGATGTTCTCCAGCTCCTCCCGCGTGATGCCTGGAGTGTAGGCGTTCATGCCCTCGGCCGAAGACTCCTGGAGCTTCACCGCCGCCTGCAGAAGCTCCGCCGCTTCCGATTCGCTGAATGTCCGACGGTTCATGAACTGCCGAGGAGGATACCGTCCGGCCGATCCGCAGGTTTCAGCAGGCACAATAGAACCTCATGTCCAGCAGCTTCGGCCACCTCTTCCGCCTCTCCACCTTCGGCGAATCGCACGGAGTCGGGGTCGGGGTCGTGGTGGACGGGTGTCCGCCCGGGCTGGCCCTCTCGGAGGCGGACATCCAGGCCGAGCTCGACCGGCGTCGACCGGGCCAGTCGAAGATCGTCACCCAGCGCAAGGAAGGCGATCGGGTGGAGATCTTGAGCGGAGTGCAGGACGGGCTGACTCTGGGCACGCCCATCGGCATGCTGGTCCGCAACGCCGATCAGCGCAGCGGCGACTATGACGAGATGCGGACGAAGTATCGGCCCAGCCACGCCGACTTCGCCTATGACCAGAAGTACGGACTCCGGGCATGGAGCGGCGGGGGGCGGGCCAGCGCCCGCGAGACGATCGGCCGGGTCGCCGCCGGGGCCATCGCCCAGAAGGTTCTGGCCGAGCAGTTTGGAGTGGAGATCGTCGCCTGGGTCGAGCGGGTGCAGGACGTGAGCCTGCCTGCCGACTTCCCCGCCGATTCCACGACCCGAGCCGACGTGGAGGCCAACATCGTCCGCTGTCCCGACCCGGAGACCGCCGAGCAGATGATCGCCCGAATCGAGGAGGTTCGAAAGGCGGGCGACAGTGTGGGCGGCTCCGTCTTCTGCCTCTGCCGGGGGGTTCCGGCCGGGTGGGGCGAACCCGTTTTCGACAAGCTGGAGGCCGATCTGGCCAAGGCGATGCTCTCGCT
>JAKRSE010000363.1 GCA_022402505.1 Fimbriimonadaceae bacterium
GGAATCGACCGTCGAATCGGACTTTGCCGCCTATCCGCAGACCAATGCAAACGCCCAGACGATGGACGTCGTGATGGCCATCACGCCCCAGTCGGTCGCCGGAAGCATGGTCGCCATGGTCAAGCAGACCGGAAAGAAGGCCGCCGCTCTGGATGTCGAGCCCCTGAGCATCGGTCGAGCGCTGAAGGTCGGCAAGGACGCCTATGCGGGCCAGACGGTCTGCGTCGTCGAGATCGGTCACAAGACCACGGCCATCAACATCTACACCGACGGCCGGCTGGTCATGCCGAGGCAGGTGCCGATCGGCGGCGAAATGTTCACGCAGTCCATCGCCTCCGGCCTTGGCATCAGCATGGAGGAGGCTGAGCAGAGGAAGATCCAGGAGGCTTCGGTCCCCGATCTCTCCGTGGCTCCGGCCCCTCAGGCCGAAGCTCCGACCGCCGCCTACAATCCGTTCGCGGAAACCCCGGCCTACAACCCCTTTGCCGCCGATGACGGCGCCGCGCCCCCCGTTCCTGCCGTCTCTCCTGCCGGGCCGGAAGCCGAGCTCTACAACTCCTTTGCTCCCGTCCTGGATGAACTGGCGGCCGAGCTTCGTCGCTCTCTCGACTTCTACCGAAGCAAGGGCGGCGACGTGAACGCCGTGCTCCTGGCCGGCGGAGGCGCCAAGCTTCGCGGACTGGATCGGTTCCTTTCTGCCTATGCCGGCGTCCCGGTCTCCATCTTCGACCCGATGGATGGCGTCCAGGTGAATGCACGGCGAACCGATGCCGGAGTCCTCAGCGATCATCGCCCCGATTTCGCGGTTGCAGTGGGCAACGGCCTTCGAATCCTCTTCTGACAGAACCGAACATGAAGCTCAATCTTCTCCCAGCAAGCGTCTCAAAAGAGGGCCGATCAAGGATCTTCCTGATCCTGTCCGCGCTTGTCCTCCTGCTGTCCATCGCCGGAGCCGTGATTCTGGTTCTTGCCGGCCAGCAGATGGTCGCTCAGGCTCAGGCGCGGGCCGATGAGCCGCGAGACACCTATTCTCGGGCCCTGGGCGCGGCGAACGCGGCCGAGACCGTGATTCAGACGGCGCTCGATCCGGAGCGAGGCATCCAACTTCACAACGCGATGGCGGCCCACAACACGGCCTACATTAATCTCTACAACCGAGTCTTCGACTACGTGCCGAGCTTCATGCGGGTCCGGAGCATCTCCGCCACTCCCGCCGGTCCGGACGCGGTCACGGTCAACCTGACCGGAGTCTGCTCCACCTTCCAGCAGTATTCGGATGCGGTGATGAGCCTCCTGCGAATGCCGGGAGTCACCAATGTCGTGCGATCGGGCTATCAGGTGCGCGATCCCTACATCCCGCCTGTCACCGAGGCCGACACGCTCGCCACTCCCATCGAGCCGGGCCAAACAAATCTTCCGACCGATCCGCTCGAGCGGCTTGAGGCTCGAGTCAATCGAGCCGCCTCGGAGCCGGATCCTCTGGCTTTCCAGAACGTCGGCGGATTCGGCACCGAAGACATCGACCGCGGAGCCATGGCCGACGCTTCGGAGGTGAACTTCGTGATCACCATCTCGGGCACCAATCTTCAGGCGCCGAACCCTCGCTCTTCGATTCTTGGAGGCGGCGGTCCGGCCCCGGCAGGCGGACCTGGCGTCCCGCCTGGAATGCCGGGTGGTCCGGGCATGCCGTTCGGTGCGCCGGCCGGCGCCGGACGCATTCCTCCGGCAGCGACGGGGGGCGGACGCTGACCCCGGCGCTCGACAGATTGACATGAGCTATCAGGTGAACGGATGACTAAACTCTTCTCGGGCTGGGTGTGGCTGGTTCTTTCGATTGCCATTGCAATCGTCGTCCTCAGCTGGGCTCTCTTCTACCGGTTCCTGCCGCAGCAGCAGTACGCTGCCTCGCTGGATGGATATGCTGAAGCTCTCCAGGCTGAAGCCGCCAAACTCTCTGCGGCCGAGCGAAAGCTTGAGGACGCCAAGGCAGCCGTCGGAGAGAAGACCGCCCAGTGGCAGTCGATCGTCGCCGACAAGACCCCTGGTCCGACTCTGGCAACCGGCGGTGTTGACCTTTCGGTGACGCCCTATCAGCTGACCGTCGACTCGCGCCGATTCCGAAACTCCGTGCAGGCGGCTCTCAACCGTCAGATCAAGCGGGGAGGGATCGAGGTTGTCGGAAGCGGCCCGCAGGTTCCGTTCCCCAGCGAAGAGCCGAGCACGATTCTCGCCGACTTCTACAACTTCCCGGCTGCAAGGTTCCCGGTGGCCATCTTCGAACTTGGTTCGGTGACGGTCCGAGGCACCTACGCAGAGATCAGCAACCACATGGCCGCCTGGTCTGACATGCCGGACTATATGGCCGTTGCCAGCAACCTGAGCATTCAGGGAACCGCACCGGATCTCACGGCCACCTACAACCTTGTCCTCGTCGCCTATCTGCGCGGCAAGACGATGCCTCCTGCGCTTCCTGGCGGCGGCGCGGCGGCTGCTCCCGGTCCGGGTGGAGTTCCTGCCGGCAGCGGACCCATGGGCGGACCGGAACTCGGGATGGAAGGAGAAGATCGATGATGCACAAGCGAATGTTGCCCCTCGGGCTGACTCTGCTCTCGGGAATGATTCTCGTCGGTTGCGCTCCGGAGTTTCCGGCCGTGACCGCCCCCGAAGCCCGGGCGCCTGCGGATCAGACGGTCGAAGTGACGGCTGAGGCCGGGCTCCCGGTCACCGCTGATGCCACTCTCGATGTCATCAAGGTCGCCCAGACGATGGACTTCGGAAGCCGTCCGAATCCCTTCGGGCTCCTTGCTCGGGAGGTCAACTTTGACCGCAGCCAGATGGCGGCGCGCCTTCTCAATGACGGCGGCGGCTTCATCACCGAGTACGAAGAGCCGGACTTCACGACGGCCGAGCCCATCCCGGTGCGCATTCCGGTGCCGAACTGGAGACTCGCGGGCGTCCTTGTGGGCGAATCCGTGGTGGCCCTCCTCGATACCGGCGTTCAGGTCATCGAGATTCGACCCGGAACCCGCATTGATGGGACGAACTGGATCGTGATCGCGATCGACGAGGAAACGGCGACACTTCGGAACACCGAAGACGTCCTTCCCAAAGAGATCACCATCAACCTTCAGTCTCAGCTGTTCGGCCTTCCCGGTGCAGGCGCTCCGGCAGGCGGGCCACCCGGCGGCCCTGGCAACGAGTTCGGCCCCGGCGGCCCGGGCGGACAGGGCCCGGAAATGGGTGAAGAACGATGAAGATTTTTGCACCGACCGGCGAAGGCCGAGTGGGTGGTAGACTGCAACTCAACACGAGAGGAAGAACCTTGAAGAAGACAACCATGCTCCTGATGAGCCTCTTGGCGATCGGCGCCCTGGCTCCCAACATCGTCATGGCCCAGGAGGACCCGCGCAACAGGGTCATCCCCTCGGTCCAATTCGACAATGCGGATGTCCGCGACGCCTTGAAGATCCTCTTCAAGCAGGTCGGGGCCAACTACAGCATCGCCCAGGACGTGCAGGGAACGGTGAATGCCACTCTGACCAACGTCCCCTTCGAGACGGTTCTTCGCAATCTTCTCAATCAGGTCGATGCCACGTACCGGCTCGAAGGCAACATCTACAACATCATCCGGCGGCCCCAGGTGGTCAATCCGGTGACGACCGGTCTGGAGACCGGTGCGACTTCGCAGGCGGCTTCCATGCCCCAGCGGATCGTGATCAACGTTGCGGACCCGTTCCTCATTGTGCAGATTCTCGGCCTTAGCGCCAATCCCTTCAGCACCTACCCTGAGACCTCCAGCTTCCTGCCCTTCGGTTCGCCCGGGCAGGCAGGCGGCGGTCTTGGCGGCGGCGGTGGCCTCGGTGGCGGCGGCGGCCTGGGCGGCGGCGGCGGCCTGGGCGGCGGAGGCCTCGGTGGCGGTGGCGGCCTTGGCGGGGGCGGCGGCGGCTTCGGCGGCGGCGGCTTCGGCGGTGGAGGCGGTGGCCTCGGCGGCGGCGGCTTCGGCGGCGGCGGCTTCGGGGGCGGTCGCTGACCAGTCGTCAGCCTTGACTTTGGGTGGTTTTGATGAGCATGAAGCATAATTTGAAGATTCGAGTGGGTGTCCTGGCGATGGTCGCGGCTCTGTCCGTGGGCGCCTTCGCCCAGCAAGAGCGCGTCTCGAGGGTCGATCTGACCCTCAAAGATGCCGAGATGATGACCGCGCTGCAGGCTCTCGCACTGCAGACCGGCGTGGAGTTCTCCATTCAGGTGGCGGAGCTCGACAAGCTGGGCCGGGTGACCCTGACTCTCCGCGACAAGTCGGCCGAAGAGGCTCTGCGCTACATCTGTGAGTCCGCAGGTGCCGTGGTGAGCCGGGATGAGACGGGAGTCTTCATCATTCGGACGGCCAGCAACGCCCCGGTTTCGGTCGCAACCGGTCGAGAGAAGGCTGACATTGTTCGGACCAAGCTCCCTGTCATGGTTGCCGACGCCTCCACCGTTCTTCGTTCCATCAAGTACGGCGAATCGGTCGCTCCAGAGGAGTTTCAGGAGAGCGTCAACAATCTGTTCAACCAGTTCGGTCGCGCGGGCCAGCCTCGCATCGGACTGGGAGACATGCCGATGCGACTCTCGGCCCCGGTCGGAGTTGATTCGGCCGGCGATCTGAGCCAGGCGATCGAGCTTCCGAGCGAAGTCGCCGGTCAGCGACGCGGCGGCGGCGGTGGCGGTGGCGGCGGCTTCCAGCCTGGTGGCGGCGGCGGCGGCTTCCAGCCCGGCGGTGGTGCCGGCGGCGGCGGCGGCTTCCAGCCTGGCGGCGGTGGCGGCGGCGGTCTCGGAACCGGCGGCGGACAGGGCCTTGGGCTCTCGGGCGGTCAGGGCTTCGTTCCGGAAGGCATCGACAATATCACCTTCGATCCGGTGGACAACAGCCTCGTTGTTCAGGGAACCGCGGATGCCATTCAGCAGCTTCGGGCCTTGGTTGAAATGTTCGACCGCAAGCCGCGACAGGTTCACATCGACGTCAAGTACATCACGACCTCGAATTCGGTGGACCGATCCCTTGGCATCGACTGGCTTTATCAGCGCGGTGGAGTGTTCTTCGGCAACCGACCTGGATCGTTCGCAAGGAACAGCGACAGCGTGTTCTTCAACTATGCGACGGGCAACATCACGAGTCGGCTTCGCACGCTGATGAACGACGGCTGGGGCCGGGTTGTCAACAATCCGAGCGTCCGGACGATGAACAATCAGCCCGCCGTCTTCACGGCGAGCACCACGACCACGATCTTCGTCAACCAGACGCAGAACGGGGCAGGCGGCATCATCACCACCTCGGTTCCTCAGCAGATCACGATCACAAGCGGAATCGCCGTTCGCCCGAGAATCCAGTCCGACAATACGGTCACCCTCGGCATCTCGGCGGTTCAGTCCGAGCTTGGCCAGCTGCGCCGAGGTCCGGACGGATCGGAAGTCCCCGACCAGCTCGTTCAGGCGATCAACGTCGCCGTGAACATCCCTGACGGTGAAACGGTCGCCCTCGGCGGTCTCACCCGCAAGCAGGACAACTACAGCCGATCACGCATTCCGCTTCTCAGCGATCTGCCGATCATCGGCCGACTCTTCCAGGGACGCAATGAGCAGCAGTCGACTCAGGACCTCACGATCTTCGTGACGGCCAACATCCTGGACGACTCGAGTCAGGTCAGCCCCTGATCCGGCGTCCGCCATCCGGCGGACATCATGGGAGGGAACCCGTCCGACAAGGGCAGGTTCCCTCCTTCCTTTCCAAAGTCTCTCGATCCATGAAACCGGCGGTGATTCTCCTGGGCATGATGGGCAGCGGCAAGACGACCGTCGGGCGCATGCTGGCCGAGACCCGAGACGTCGAGTTTCAAGACACGGACGCGATCCTTTCACGCCGGCTGGGCCGATCGATTCCAGCCGTCTTCGACCTCTACGGCGAAGAGGCCTTTCGCGAGCACGAAACGGCCGTCCTCCGCTCTCTGGAGCCGGCGTCGCAGGTCGTCTCCACGGGCGGAGGGATTGTGCTGGCGGCATCGAACTGGGTGGAGTTCAGGCGGCTGGGGATCACGATCTTTCTGGACGTGCCGGTGGACGTGTTGGTCGAGCGTCTGGCCACCGCCCGCAGGCGACGTCCCCTGCTGGAAGTCGAAGACTGGCAGACTCGGCTTCGGGACCTTCACGCCGCCCGCCTGCCCCTCTACCGTCAGGCGGATCTCAATCTTGAATGCGGGTCCGGTTCGCTGGAAGAAACCCTCGAGAGCCTGCAGACGTTGATCGGAGACAGGGCATGAGTCGCATCACCTGGTTCAAAACTGTCCAAGAAGCCGGG
>JAKRSE010000364.1 GCA_022402505.1 Fimbriimonadaceae bacterium
CTCCGAGCTCCTTGCGGTTTTGGCGGATTCGGTCCGATCTCGCCGGGTTGCCGCAGTAAGCTGAAGGGGTGATCCCCGCCACCCTGGCTCTGATGATGGTCGTTCCTGCCCCAAGCCCTCTCCATGCCTGGGTGGACCGGCCCGACTCGACCTTCGCCTGGACCCCCCGCGAGGCCGGCGGAGCCCCCGGATTCACCCTGACCAGCCAGACCTGGCAGGGCCGGACCTGGAAGCATCACGTCGCCTGGGTCGAACCCAAAGAGCCCCTGGCCCGCGACCGGGCGATCCTCTTCATCACGGGCGACTATCGGGATCGGGACATCGACCAGGCCCGGTTCTTGGCGGAAAAGGCGCGGCTGCCCGTCGCCATGCTCTTCGACATCCCCAACCAGCCGGACGAGGGAAGGAAGGAGGACGAATTGATCGCCTACACCTTCGGCCGATGGCTGGAGACCGGCGACGAAACCTGGCCGCTCCTCTTCCCCATGACCAAGGCGGCGATCCGGGCGATGGACGCAGTCGGCGAGTTCACCCAAGGGCGGGTGAAGCGCCTTGTGGTCAGCGGCGCCAGCAAGCGCGGCTGGACCGCCTGGCTGGCCGGAGCGGTGGGGGACGAGCGGGTCAAGGGGATCGCCCCCATGGTGATCGACGTCCTGAACATGCCGGCCCAGCTGAAGCATCAGCGCGAGATGCTCGGCGGCCTCAGCGGTCAGATTCAGGACTACTCATCGACCGGCCTCACCGAACTGATCGAATCCGAGCCCGGGAAGCGGCTGGTGGAGATGGTCGATCCCTACTCTCACCTCGCCAAGATCAAGGTGCCGGTCCTGGCGGTGATCGGGGCGAACGACGAGTATTGGACCGTTGATGCTCATTCGCTGTATTGGGACAAGGTCCCTTCACCCAAGCTGCTTCGGATCGTGCCGAATGCTGGGCACGGTCTGGGGAGCGGCGTGGAGGCCGCCGAGTCTCTGGCCTTCTTCGCCCGAGGGTGCTTCGGGCTGATTCCGGGCGGGTTGCCGAAGCTGGAGTGGTCGCCTTCCGGAGACTTCTCCGACCCCCGGTCGCCGAAGCCGCTGAAGACTCTGCCCTGGGTGGCGACTTCGGAGAGCCTCAATTTCCACGATTCATCCTGGATGGACTCCCGGTTGGTGCGCCTGCGCGGCGACGTCAATCAGGCGATGTTCACGGAGTACCGGTTCCGGGATCGGGAGCTGGAAGCCTCCTTCACCACCGGCGTCACCGTTCGTCGGGCGGCGAAGCCCTGATTGCTGAGTCCGGATTGGTGCCGGGTCCCACGGGAGCGCCCGTCCCTGCTCATGCCGTGAGCGCAGGGACGAGCGCCTTTGACGGGCGCAGACCGGGCCCCGGGCCTCAGTCCATCGGGATCTTGCTGAGTTCCGTCTTGAGGATGTTGATCAGGTCGATCGATTCGGGATCGACTTCGTAGAGGGCGGCGAGGTAGATCGAGGCGAAGTCGCCCTTCAGGGTGAGCGTCAGCATCTTCTCCATGAGGGAGTCGCCTTCCGCGTCCACGTAGCGGTTGATCGCCTTCTCCTTGATCAGATCGGCGCTGATGCGGCCTCGGGCCTCCATCTTGGCGCTCTCCCGGCCGTCCCGCAGCGTGAAGAGGGCCCAGCCGTTGGGCGACTGGTTGTCGGCGTTGCCCCAGCCCAGGATCTCGTTGTGACAGAGCTCAGGGTAGGTGTGGCAGAAGGCGAGGCACTTGGCGTTCTCGCAGAACTGGCCCTTCCATCGGTAGGCGACTGCGCCCTGCCAGCTCCCGAGTCCGTAGATCTGCACCGGCCGGCCAAACGATTCGGAGGCGAGCTGCTTGGCCTCGTTCTCCTCGAAGGGAACCTCGACTCGGTTCTTCTCGACGACGGCCTTCAGCCGGGCGACGAGTGACGCGAAGTCCACGGCCGGAATCAGCTTGAGGCGGATGCAGGCGACGAGGACGGGGATCAGCAGATAGCCGAGGGCCGTGCGGGGCGGCTGGCCGGCGGGAATCGTGATCAGCGGGAAGCCGTCTTCCTTGGCCATTTCGGCGAGCTTTCCGCCGCTGGTGACGACGATGATGTTCGCCCCGAGCCGGCGGGCCTGCAGGTAGGAGGCGATGGTCTCTTCCGTGTTGCCGCTGTAGCTGGTGGCGAAGACGAGGGCTCCGGCTCCGACCCAGGCGGGGAGAACGTAGTCCCGATTCACCAGGAAGGGCACCTTGGCCGCTTCGTCAAAGGCCGCCTTGACGTAGTCTCCTCCGGCCGCCGATCCTCCCATTCCGGTGAGGACGACCACGTCGGGCCGAGCGCTCCAGTCGGGCAGGGAGGCTGCCTCGGCCAGGGCGACCGCCTGGGCCACCTGGTCGGGGAAGTCGGCAGTGAGTTGATACATGCCCTTCGGGTCGAGCCGAAGGACGTCGCTTTTCGAATCCAGGTTGGGCATGGTGGCTGGTTTTAGAACTCCTTGAGTGCAAGGATGAAAAGCGGTTCGGGAGGTCTCAGCCTTCGTCGAAGGGATCGACGTCGTCGATGTCCGGCTCGTTCGCGGGCTGGGAGGTCCGTCCGCGGCCTCCGCCGCCTCCGCCACCGCCGGCGTCGTCACGAGCCCGGTCCAGGCCCTGGACGCTGTCGGCGACGATCTCGAAGGCCTGGCGCTCCTGGCCGTCCTTCGTGGTGTACTTGCGGGTCTGCAGGCGGCCATCCACCGCGACCAGGCGGCCCTTGTGGAGGTAGTTGCTGACGAACTCGGCGGTCTGGCCCCAGGCGGTGATGTCGAAGAAGTCAACGTCCTGGCCGTCTGCTCCCTTGAATCTGCGATCCACCGCCAGAGCGAAGCCGGTGACGCTCTTGCCCGATCCGGTGGTCCGGAGCTCGGGGTCGCGGGTGAGTCGGCCGATCAGAATGACCCGGTTGAGGCTCATGCTTCAACCTCGGCGGGCTCGATGGAATCCAGGGTCTCGCCCGACTGAACGGCGTTCTTGGGGAGGCTGATGATGCGGTGTCGGATGACGTCTTCCGCGTTGTTCATCTGGCGGTTCAGCTCGGCCGGAACCTCGGCCGGAGCCTGGAAGAGCATCAGGATGTAGTTGCCGTCCCGGTGGTCGTCGATCTCGTAGGCGAGCTTCCGCTTCTGCCACTTCTTGGCCGATTCCACGGTGCCGCCCTGCTTCTCGACGACATCCTTGTACCGATCGGCGATCTTCTGAACGTCCCCATCCGAAAGCTGGCCGGAGACGATGTAGATGGCTTCGTACTTGCGCGTGTTCATGTGTTCCCTTCGGTCCTCTTGGGGCGACCGAGCCCTAGCCGGCCGCAGAGAAGCGACAATCGAGGCACCATGTTACCGTCGGCTCCGGGGCACCTTGGGCCCGTCCAGATGCCTCGAAGCCGGACCGCTCGGCTGCAGCGGCCGTTTCAGCCGGCTATAATTGGAGGATCATGATCAAGCTCGCTCGGATCCTGGTGCCCTTCGGCGCGGCCCTGCTGGCCGTCCCCTCCTTCGCCCAGGCTCAATTGACCTTCGGGCCGGAGGTCGGCACCTTCATCCCCACCAGCAGCCGCCTGCGCGATGCGATGGGCGATTCGTGGCTGAGCTTCGGTCTCGGCTCAGTACGACTCGACCGGACCTTCGACAGCCGCCCCCGGTGGGACACCGAATTCATCACCCAGACCCGCAACGGAAGCAAGGTCTTCATGGGAACGGTCAGCAGCGGAATCGTCATCCCGCTGGACGGCAGCACCGGCTACGGTCTGCGACGCCAGAGCCAGACGACCCCCTACGCTGCGGCCCGAATCGGACTGTCCTACACCGACTACGCCATCAACCGCCCCGGAACCACCGGACTGCGCGACTCCTCCAAGAGGATCGGGCCGAACGGGAACCTGGAGATCGGGCTGATGGTGGGCGACAACCTGACCTTCGCGGCACGATACGACTTCAACCCGAGCTATTCCGGCTACAACTTCAGCGGACTCTCCCTGTCCGCCCGTTACGGAATCATCCGGTTCTGACCCCGAGACCATCGGAGGCTCCTTGAGCCAAAAACTGCATCAGGTCAACACTGAAGAAAAAGAACGACTCTTTCTGGTCTACGTGAATCCGGACGAGGGTGAAGATTCCCTCGTCGAGCAGGAGTTGGAGGGCCTGGCGGATGCTGCCGGCGGCGAAATCGCCGGCAGTCTGCGTCAGCGCGTCGAACGGCCCACCAAAGGCACCTACATCGGCTCCGGCAAGGTGATCGAGCTGGAAGCGGCGGCCGCCGAAACCCAGGCCGACTCCGTGGTCTTCGACTGCGAGCTCTCGGGCATCCAGATCCGCAACCTGGAAGAGGCGGTCAAGAAGCGCGTCATCGACCGGACCCAGCTGATCCTGGACATCTTCGCGGGCCGCGCTCGGACTCGGGAAGGACGGCTCCAGGTCGAACTGGCCCAGTACAGCTACATGATGCCTCGGCTCATGAGCGTCTACACCAAGTTCGAACGGCAACGGGGCGGCATCGGCATGAGGGGACCCGGCGAAACCAAGCTGGAATCCGACCGCCGCATGGTGCGCGACCGGATCTCGAAACTGAAGGAGGAGATCGAGCAGGTCAAGCGGCATCGCCGACTCCAGCGCGAGAGCCGCCGCCAGCTCCCGCATCCCTTCGTCGCCATCGTCGGCTACACCAGCGCCGGAAAGTCCACGCTGATGAACCGGATCTGCGACACCGACCTCCTGGCGGACGCGATGCCCTTCGCCACTCTGGATCCGACCACCCGCAAGGTGGATCTCCCGGATGGCGACGCCTTCTTCCTCAGCGACACGGTCGGGTTCATCCGAAACCTGCCGACGCTGCTGGTGGCTGCCTTTCGAGGCACGTTGGAAGAGGTGGGCGCGTCCGATCTCCTTCTGCACGTCGTGGATGTCAGCCATCCCGAGTGGGAGGCCCAGGTGGACGCGGTCCACGAGACCATCGAGGAGCTGCAGGCGGACGACATCCCCACCATCACCGTGTTCAACAAGGTGGATGCGTTGGATGATCGGCCGGCCCTGACCGCGCTGATCGCCGAGTGGCCGAACGCGGTGGCGATCTCGGCGGCGACCGGCGAGGGGGTGCCCGATCTGCTGGAGGCGATCAGAAAACACCTGACCGGACGGCTGCTGCGGATCCAGGCTCTGGTGCCCTACGCGGACGCCCAGCTGGCCGAAAACGCCCACCGTTACGGGCGGGTGGATGCCAAAGACTATCGGGAGGATGGGATCTACCTGGATGCCTGGCTCACCGCCGATCAGGCGGGCCGGCTCCAGCCCTACGCCGTGAGCGAATGACCGTCCGCGACTGGATCGAACAGGCGGCTCGGGGGCTCTCCCACTGCGGGATCGTCTCCGAACGCCTGGAGGCCGCCTGCCTGCTCGCTCGGGCTCTGGAACGAGACCGAGCCTGGCTGGCGGCCCATCCGGACGAAGAGATCCGGTGCAGCGGAGCGGAGAATCTGCTGGCCCGTCGCCTGAACCGCGAGCCTCTGGCCTACATCCTTGGCGAGCGGGAGTTCTTCGGCCGCACGTTCGAGGTCGGGCCGGAGGTGCTGATCCCCCGCCAGGAGACCGAGGTCCTGGTGGAGGCGGCCCTCGACATGCAGCCGCCTCGTCCACAGCGGATCGCCGACCTCGGGACGGGCTCCGGCTGCCTGGCGATCACCCTGGCCCTGGAGATGCCGGAGGCCGAGGTCTGGGCGGCCGACATCTCTCCCGGCGCATTGGAGACGGCTCGCAGGAACGCGAGGCGCCACCGAGTGGACATCCGCCCCCACGCGGGAGACCTCTTCAACGCCCTTCCCGAGGACGTCCGCTTCGATCTTGTCGTCTCCAATCCCCCCTACATCGCCGAGGGGGAGATCGATCAGCCGGAGGTTCGGGATTGGGAGCCGCCTCTGGCCCTCTATTCTGAGGAGGATGGGTGCGGGCACTACCGCCGGATCGCCCGAGAGGCTCCCGAGCGGCTGGCTCCGGAAGGCTCGCTGCTCTTGGAGGTCGGGGACGGCCGGTTTGAACAGGTCCTCCGAATCTTCGCCCTGGAAGGCTGGCATCTGGCCGACTTCCGTCGCGACCTGGAAGGACTGCCCCGCGCGGTCGTCTTCCGCCGAGGCTGAGCCGGTCGGTACACTGATCGTCGGGGATGAAGACGGCGATCGTGGACTATGGCATGGGCAACCTTCGCTCAGTCGCCAACTCGGTTCAAGCGGTGGGGGGAGAGGCGGTCATCCTCGATTCTCCCGGAGATCTTGCCGGGCATGATCGCGTGATTCTTCCTGGAGTGGGGGCCTTTGCCATGGCGATGGACGCTCTGA
>JAKRSE010000365.1 GCA_022402505.1 Fimbriimonadaceae bacterium
AGGGTCACAGAGTTCGGCGTCAGCGGCGCCCTCATCGAGAGCAACATGCTCATGTATGATCGGCTGACCGAGAGTCTTTGGCAACAGAGCACGGGCCGGGCGGTTGCGGGTGAGTTTCACGGGAAAAGTCTTGACTATGTTTCGTTTCAATTGTTGACCCTTTCGGAGGCCAAGGATCGCTATCCGGATGGGGATCTCTTGACCGAGGACACAGGCTTTCCCCGAGACTACTCCCGCGATCCCTATGAGGGCTACGAAGAGAATGAGACGTTCATCTTTGCTCCCAGCCGGACGGATGATCGCTATCCATCCAAGCAGATGTTCGTCGCCTTCCGCTTCAAGACTGTGTCAGTCGGGGTGCCGCTCAGTTCCCTGGAGAAGGTCGGGTCAACCGAGACGGAGGTCGGGGGCGAGAAGATCACCTTGAAGATGGCCGATGGGGAGGTGGACATCCGCACGGCCGCTGGAGCCGCCGTTCCGTTCTATCTGGAGATGTGGTTCAGTTGGTTCGCCCAGAACGGCGAAGCGGGCGTGGTGTTCGATCCACACGCCTGAGATTCCCGCGGCTTCCTCGCCCGCCGCCCCGCCCGGCGTACAATGAGGCAGGGAAGTCCGACCCGCCATGAAGGAGATCACGATTCGATTGTCTGACGCCGACTACGCGTCGATGGAAGAGCGGGCCCGGGGGCGGACGGTGGAAGAGTTCGCTGCAGAGGTGATCCGCGCCGAGATTGCCGCCGAGGACCCGGACAGCTTCGACCACATCTTCACGCCTGAGTATCTGGCCAAGCTGGAGGAGATTTCGGCCGAGATGGACCGAGAGGGAGGGCTGACCCCCGCTCAGATGGAAGAGGCGCTCGAAGAGACCAGGCGAAAGTGGCGGGCGAAGCACAGCGCCTGAACCTGGTCTACTCGAGGGAAGCCAGGCTCCGGCTGACGGAGATTTGGACCAGGAACGCTCTCGACCGAGGAACGGCTCATGCGGACCTCTACTTAGGCTTCCTGCAGGACAGCCTGGCCGAACTCACCAAAGATCCTCATCGGGCCATGCCGGTGCCGAGATCGCCCAGGCATCTCTTCGTCCGCCTCAGAATGCCCGGCACTCGCGGCCACTTCCACCTGGCCGTCCTGGAGACCAAGGGGGACACGCTTCGGGTGATCGACTTCCACCACACCGCCCAGGATTGGGAACGCCGGTACGAAGCCGACGAAGACGCCTGACCGATCAGACCGGAGTCGCCGTCCGACGCTCGGCGACGCGGCGCTCGGCGTGGTCGAGGATCTTCTTGCGGAAGCGGAGCGACTTGGGCGTGCATTCCAGCAGCTCGTCGTCGCGGAGCCAGGCGAGGCCCTGCTCCAGGGAGAACTCTCGGTGGGGGGTGATGACGACGGTCGCTTCGGCGGTGGCGTGCCGGATGTTGGTCGCCGCCTTCTCCTTCACGATGTTGACCACCATGTCCTCGTCGCGGCTGCAGGCTCCGACGATCATTCCGCCATAGACTTCCGTGCCGACCGGATAGAAGAGGGTGCCGCGCTGCTGAACGTCTTCGTAGGCGTAGCGGGTCATCTTGCCGGGCTCCTTGGAGATGAGGCTGCCGGTCTTCCGGCTGGAGATCTCGCCGCGGTAGCCCTCATAGCCCTCGAAGAGGGTCGCCATGATGACCGTGCCTCGGGTCATGGTGAGGAAGATGGAGCGGAAGCCGATGATGCCCCGGGTGGGGATGCTGCAGATGAGCTTGGTTCGGCCGTTGCCCAGCGAGGCCATGTCCTGGGTTTCGGCCTTGCGGCGGCTCAGTTCTTCCAGGCAGTCGCCCAGGGCTTCGTCGGGGACTTCGGCCGTGAGCTGCTCGATGGGTTCCAGGGTCTTGCCGAGCTCGCTCGTCTTCAGTATGACCTCCGGCCGGGCGATGGCCATTTCGTAGCCTTCGCGGCGCATGGTCTCGATGAGGACGGAGAGCTGCATCTCGCCTCGGGCGGCGACCTTCACCGCGTCGGCGGGGCCGTTGCGGTCGATCTTGAGAGTGACGCTGACCTTCTCCTCCTTCTCCAGCCTTTCGCGGATCTTGTGGATGGTGAGGAACTTGCCGCCGTCCTTGCCCGCCAGCGGCGAGTTGTTGGCGTAGAAGTTCATCGTCAGGGTGCTCGGCTCGACCTCGATCCGGGGCAGGGGTTCGATGAATCCGGCCGCGCAGATGGAGTCGCTGATCAGCACGTCGTCGGTGCCGGACATCATGACGATCTCGCCCGCCTTGACTTCGGTCTGCTCGACCATCTTCAGACCCTGGTAGGTCCAGAGCTTGGAGACGTTGAAGCCGGTCTGAGCCCCTTCGCGGAACAGGACGAGTCGGTCGTTCATCCGGACCGTGCCTCGCAGCAGCTTGCCGCCGAACATGCGGCCCAGGTAGTCGCTGTAGTCGAGGTTGTTCACCTGGAGCCGAACCGGGCCTTCTTCCTGCACCTTCGGCGGCGGGATCTCGCGGACGATCATCTCGAAGAGGAGCTGAAGGTCGTCTTCGGTTCCGTCCGGCTTGGCCCGGGCGAAGCCGTGCGCGCCGCTGACGTAGAGCACCGGGAACTCGAGGTCGTCTTCGTCGGCGCCGAGGTCGATGAAGAGGTCCAGAGTCTTGTCGTAGGCTTCCGCCGGCCGGGCGCCCTCGCGGTCGATCTTGTTGATGCAGACGCAGACCTTCAGGCCGTTGTCCAGCGCCTTCTTCAGCACGAACCGGGTCTGGGGCATCGGCCCTTCGTTGGCGTCGATGATCAGGAGGCAGCCGTCGACCATGCTGAGGACCCTCTCGACTTCGCCGCCGAAATCGGCGTGGCCGGGGGTGTCCACGATGTTGATCTTGGTGTCGCGATACGTGCAGCTGGCGACCTTGCTGAGGATCGTGATCCCCCGCTCCCGCTCCAGATCATTGCTGTCCATGACTCGGTCCTGGACGGCTTCGTGGGCTCGGAACAGACCCGCCTGGCGGAAGATGGCATCCACGGGCGTCGTCTTCCCGTGATCGACATGCGCGATGATGCTGATGTTGCGAATGGACGACGACATGGGCCGGGACAGATGATGACGGGTTCGACGCTGAGTGGCATGGGGCCGGCCGCCAAAAGTCAGGGAACCTTTTTGGACACAAACCGATTCATAATGGGTTGTAGTGAGCCTTCGACCTCTGCTTTCATTGGCCGCCTTGGCGGTCCTCTCTCTCGTCGCCTCTGCACAAGACCTGCCGAAAGTGGCTCCGGGCGAAAAGGCGCCGGAAATCAAGGTCGACTCCTTCGTCAAGGGCTCGCCCTGGACCAAGTTCTCCGAGAAGGGGATCTACGTCGTGGAATTCTGGGCGACCTGGTGCGGCCCCTGCCGCGACTCGATCCCGCACCTGACCAAGCTTGCCAAGGAATACAAGGGCAAGGTCAACTTCACCGGCTTCTCGGTGTGGGAGCAGGGCGACGACATCAAGGGCACGGTCCAGAAGTTCGTGACCTCGATGGGCGACCAGATGGACTACAACGTCGCTCTGGATTCCAAGGAAGGCCACATGGCCAGCGCCTGGATGGAGGCTTCCGAACAGATGGGAATTCCGGCCGCGTTCATCGTGAAGGGCGGCGTGGTCCAGTGGATCGGCCACCCGATGAGCATGGATGAGCCCCTGAAGCAGGTTGTCGACGGCACCTTCGACCTCGCTGCGTTCCGCAAGAGCTACGCCGAAGAGATCGCCACCCAGCGGAAGCAGATGGCGGCCCAGAAGGAGGTCGGCGAAGGGATCAAGCAGGCCAACGAACTCTATGCCAAGGGCGACAAGGCCGCTGCCGCGAAGATCTTCACCGACCTCAAGGCCAAGCATCCCGACATGTCGGATGATCTCGGTGTCAGCCAGATCATGATGCTTTCCGAAGACGATGCGGCCGGAGCGCTGGCGGTCGTCGATCAGATGGTCGCGGGCGGAGTCGACTCGGTCCGCACCGCCGGCATCGCCTCCTTCAACCTGGCTCGGGCGCAGAAGGCCGATCTGGCCCTGAAGACGGTCGAGAAGATTCTTGCCGCCTCCAAGGACCCGATCGCCCACTACTACACCGGTCTCAGCCTGATCTCGCTGGGCAAGGCCGACCGGGCGGTGACCCTTTACCAGGACCTGCTGAAGCGGATCGACGCGAAGGAGCCGATGGCCGGGTTCGATGAATCCAACATCGCCAACTTCCGAACGGCCGTGAACAACCAGCTGGCGGCGGCTCAGCGGGCGGCCGAAAAGGCGGCGGCTCCGGCGTCTGCCCCTCCGGTCCGCTCCTGACGCATCGGCGGTTCAGAGGAGGCCTCTCTCGGGAGCAATTCCCGGGAGAGGCCTTTGTTTTGTCCGGACTATGAGTCAGTTTTGGGCGGAATCTTGGACGATTCGTCCTGCATCTTCATGCTCAGCGTGGCCGCTCTTTGGGCGTCGAGTTCGCTGAGGAGGGCGGCGGCGCGTCGGGCGTCCATCTTGACCAGCACCGGCACCAGCCGCTCATCGGTCATGCCGGCGGCCATGTCGGCCAGCTTCTTGGGCTCCATCCGCTCCCAGACCTTGGCGAGGGTCCGGGCTCCCTTGTCGGGATCGGTGGTCGGGACCGAGGGAGCGGCGGGCCTCCTGGGCGACGGGCGATTCGGACGCTGGGCAGCGGGTCTGGGTCGATCGGCTGCGGCCGGGCTCTCGGACTCGGCCGAGGCGGCCGGTTCCTCAGCGGCAGGAGCGGGAGCGGCGGGCTTGGCCGGGGGCGTCTTGGCGGCCAGCGGATTCGGGATCAGGCCCCGCTGGGCGGCGAAGTAGGCTCCCGCGGCGAGCCCGATCGGCAGGATGGTGAGAATGATGATGAGCGGCCACTTGCGCTTCTTCTTCACCTTGGGCGCCTTCTCCTTCCTCATCATTCACCGGCCCTGGCCCAAGCGGCCGTGATCGTCTTGACGTAGTTCTGGGTCTCTCGGAAGGGCGGGATTCCACCGTGGCGGCGGACGGCTCCGGGGCCGGCATTGTAGGCGGCCAGGGCCAGCTTGACATCGCCGTTGAATTCCTTCAGCATCTGGGCAAGATAGCGGGCTCCGCCGTCCAGATTCTGCTGCGGGTCGTGGGGATCGGTGACGCCGAGCATCCGGGCCGTGCCGGGCATGAGCTGGGTCAGGCCCCTCGCCCCGGCGTGGGAGACGGCGCGAGGGTTGAACCCGCTCTCCTGGTTGACCAGGGCGTGGAAGAGTCGGGGATCGATCCCGTGCCGGCGGGCGGCTTCGGCGGCCATCGTTCGCAGATCGGCGGCGGCCGGCGAAGCGCCCCCCAGGGACTGCAGGCCGAGGGCGGAAGGGTCCATCGGAGCCAGGCTTCCAGCGGGGAAGGCGGGATTGGCCGGGCGTCCGGGAAAGGTGAGCGGCCCTTGAAGGCTGGGAGGCGTGGTCGGGGGCTTGGGCGGCTGAAAGGCCTCATCATCGCCCGTCATCCGCTGGATCCGCCCCTGGATCTCCTGGATCCGGGAGCGAATTCCGTCGATGCCGAGAGGGTTCAAGCGGCCCTCCGAGTGACGGCCCACTCATCCAGTTCGTCCTGTTCTCGCTTTTCCATCAGCTTTGTCCATTCGGTCTTGGCTCGGTCGCGGAGCATTCGAAAGCCTTCGGCGGCCTGTCTGGCCTGGCGCCAGTTCCGTTCGGCCGCCAGTTCCTCGTTTTCCAGGATCGTGACGGCGACCCTGGCCTGGCGGATGCCGTCTTCCCGGCGCATCCGCTCGGCTTCGCGCTGGATCATCTGGTCCAGGGATTCGGCCGGACGGCGCAGGGCGGCGGCCAGCTGGGCCTGCATCGTTTCAATCTGGGCCTCGGCCTCCAGGCGGATGGCCCTGCGCTTCAAGAATTCCCGCTTGGCCTGAGCCTCCTCGCCTTCGCGGAGGTCCAGGACCCGCTGGAGACGGAACCGGAACCTAGCCATTCACGATCTCCTTCAGCCGGGTGACGGCTTCGGTCAGGTCGGCTCCGGCGCCCTTGTCCTGCCGCAGAAGGCCGTTGATCGTCGGCCATTTGGTGATGGCACGGTCGCTGATCGGCCGGCTCCCGGGTTTGTAGGCTCCGACGGCGACCAGGTCCTCGACTTCGGCATGGGCGGCGATCAGCTCTCTCAGATCTGCGGCGGCACGGACGTGGTCCTGATCGGTGACCATCGGCATGACGCGGCTGAGGCTGTTCATGACGTTGATCGGGGGATAGTGGCCCTTGCTCGTCAGGGCGCGGTCCAGAACGATGTGCCCGTCCAGGATCGACCGGGCGGCGTCGGC
>JAKRSE010000366.1:0-3420 GCA_022402505.1 Fimbriimonadaceae bacterium
GTTCTTGATTTGAGTTGAAAAGCCGGTTAGGTTGCGGAATGGCTTTCAGAAAAGTCTCGCCTCTCGCCATTGTCCCGCTTTCCCTTCTGATGCTCGCCGGCTGCGGCGGAGAGGGTTCCAATTCGGGGCTGTCCATCTCGGCCATCGAGCCCTGTATCGTGGTCCCCGGTCAGCCGCTCAGGGTCTACGGCACCCTGGACTCCGGGACCGATGTGTTCTTCGGCGCAACCGTCGCGAGCTTGATCCGGCGCAACGCAACCGCGTCGATTGACGTGACCGTTCCCGCCGGGGCGACCTCGGGCGACTTGACTGCCGCCTCGGCCCTCTTGGGTACGTCCAGCCCCTTCCCCTACACGGTCGGCACCCTGACCACGGTCGCTGAGGTCGAGCCGAATGACGATGTCGACGGGGTCAACGCGACGGCGGCCGGGAACAATCGCGTGCTCTCCGGAACCCTCAGCTCGGCGACCGATGCCGATCACTTCACCCTGGGCTGCCTTGAGGGCAAGATCATGCGACTGACCGTGACCGGAACCGCCCCGATCACCTCGGTCTTCATCAATGGGGTCGAAAGGACGCTTACGGCCGGCTCCGCCGACATCTTCCCGACCAACAACACTCTGATCGGCTTGACCGGCGCCGCTGGAACCTACAACATCACGATCACGCCCAACTAAGCGCCCCGGCCCGACCCGACCGGGGCCTTGGAGGGCTCGGTCGGAGGGGGAAGACACCACGCGGCCCTCACCTTGGAATCCGAAGACCAAAGGAGGAGGGCCGCCGCCCTGCCAGAGAGCCGGGCGAGCCGCCTTGACCGTCAACCGCCACCGATTGCTCGTTGGATGCCCGAACGTCAGCTAAGCGAAGGGTGGCTTCCAACGAGACGGGTCGGAATCATGGCACAGTCCGTGGACACAAGTCTCGTTCTCGACTCGACCTGTAAGCCCCAAGGTGATTGCTCCCCCAAGCCCGAACGAAAACATGCCCAATCTGCACTCAACCCTACGGCCCGCCGGGCAACACGCAGACACCGGTCGGCACACACGTGCCGCCGGCAACAGGCATGCCATTGGTGGGAATGCCATTCTGCACCCCTCCATCACAGGCAACGTTGTAGCACATCCGAGCACAACAGCCGGTCGGCAAAGTGTTGCAACACTTATAGGTCGCGATGATCGTGTACTCTCCATAACAAGTGAACGTTCCAGGCAAGTGACACGGGGGCGCCCCGCCTGACGCCTGACCGAGAGCAAAGAGAGAAAGAGTGCCGAGGACGATCACTCCGAGGGTCAAATGAGGGTGCTTGAGTTTCATCAGAGAAGTCACTCCGTCGCCGGTTGCGACTGACGAAAGTTGTTTGTAAGAAGTGCGATCAACGACATTCTGGACCCCCAGGGGGCACGCCCCGTGCGAAGTGATCCGTCACGGCGAACCCACTGAAGCCAAGGAGCACCGGATAACCCTTCCCGAGGCTGATACTCCAGTTCATCATGGACCGTGCAGTAAATCAAAGGAAAATCCTCTTTGGCCTTCTCCAAGAGCTGGAGATTCAGTGTGCGGTACCCAGGCGGTGAAAACTGGGGATCGTCAAGATTTTGATTTCCCTTGTGTTCGGTGGGTGTTCCAAGGAACGTCATCATGTAAGTCTGGTTGTAATGGGACGGAATCAGGGGGATGGCCGCAGGGCAGACGAAGGGTCTGGAATCCGACAAATACTGACGGGCCATGAGATGAGCATCAGGCACATATGTCGCGGTGCCAAGCTCGATGTAGTCCGGACCGGGATTGTCATTGGAGTACAGCTGAGCGGCAAGGAAGACCGCCCTCATCTTGGCAGCACAGGAGGCTCGTACTCCGCTCCCCTTGACCGCCCGAAATGCCAGAAGAATCAGTCCGGAAAGAACGAGGACGATGGCCGCGACGATCAGCATCTCGGTGAGGGTGAACCCTCTTCGCACCCGTGACCCACCGGGCATCGGCATCACTCAGACTCCTCACAGTGCGTTGTCATCAATCTGGGCAATGGAGCCTCGGCTAGCGCGATCAATCCTATGGATGCAATGGCCGTCCAGATGGCGATCAGACTCCAAGTCCTCCTCAGGAACTCCTTGGCCGGAACCATGACATCCAACATGATATGGCAACTCCGAAACGGGGGGGCCTTTGGGCCTATCTAGGTCTTTGGTCAGAGGCTCGCCATTGTCGCTCATGGGCGCTGAACGCGACTGAGAACTTCGCCCAAGCGGCTCTTTGCCGAGAACCGCTTGCCCAGAGCATCAGGACCGCTGGCTGACCTTCAAGCTTCTTGAGCCGCTTCTGCCAGTCTTCCGGCCGCTCTTGAACGCCGCGGGTCTTGACCGCGACGCAGGCGAGTCCGAGATCGCGGCCCGCGCCTTGGACCTCCTTGAGCCTGGCCGGGCCCTGCCAAAGAACTTCAAAGGAGCGAAGCCAGACGGAGTCGATCTCTCCTGGGCCGGTCAGCCATCCGGGAGCATCGCCGAGGTTTTCCATTCCGAACCCCGCCAAAGCGTCGGCTCGGATCGCGGCCGGGTCGGCTTCGTGAATCCAGGCCAGCGCCGATGCCGTGCGGGTGGGATCGATTCCGGAGGGGAGTCTCTCGCCGGATTCACCATGCCAGGCCCAGCCGCCCGGCTCCGGAGCTTCGCGGCCGAGCCCGACCAGAGCCTCCCGGCATTCCCGCCCGAGGCTCAGGAAGAGGACCGGCCGCTCACCCGCCCGCAATCCGTCGTCCCGAGTCAGGGGCGAGAGCTTGACCCAGGTCAGCCGCGACCCGGCAGCGAGTTCCTCGATCCGGCTCATCGGCGGACTGTGGAGCTCCGGATCGCGGCCGCGAATCCCTCCTCCGCGGCGCATCGGATCGACCCAGACCTGCCGACCCGACCAGTCTTCCAGGGTCGAATCGGCTTGGCGAAGGGTGGCCGAAAGCCTGTGGACCCGGAGGTTGTGGGCGGCGCAGGCGAGATGCTCCGGGCTCAGATCGAAGCCGGAAGCCACGCCCCGGGCCGCCAGAGCCAGCAGGTCGCCGCCGATGCCGCAGGCGGCGTCCATCACCTCGCCTGCCTGGAAGAGGCCGGCGTGGAGGGCGGCGGCCGGCTCGCCGCTGGCCATCTCGAGGCCGTCCCGAGTGAAGAGCATCTCCGCCGCCCGGGCGAACTTGACGGAAGCCCGCCGCCGGAGTTCCCACTGCCCAAAGGCCCAGCGCGCCGCCTCGTCGCCGAAGAGCCGCCCCGCTTCGAGGATGTTCCTCGGATTCGCCTCAAGGCCACGAACGTGAGCCAAAGCGGCCATCTGCGCTTCCATCATGCGGCCAGGCGATCTCCTTCGCCGATGGAATCACGGCCGTTGGACCCTGCCGTTCGGGCCCGGAGGCGGCGATGCTGCGTAGTACCATGCAGGTTC
>JAKRSE010000367.1 GCA_022402505.1 Fimbriimonadaceae bacterium
GTTCAAAGCCATGTCGAGCGCGAACGGAACGGGATACGGGAAGAACACCTGGAGGGAGAAGGTCGGTCTGGCCGAACAGCTGAAGGGCGGGGTGATCATGGACGTGGTCAACCCGGAGCAGGCGCGGATTGCCGAGGACGCCGGCGCGGTCGCCGTGATGGCCCTTGAGCGGGTCCCGGCCGACATCCGCGTGCAGGGCGGAGTCGCCCGCATGAGCGATCCGGAGATGATCCTCGGGATCAAGGAAGCGGTCACGATTCCGGTCATGGCCAAGTGCCGCATCGGCCATTTCGTCGAGGCGGAGATCCTGCAGGCGCTTGAGATCGACTTCATCGACGAGAGCGAGGTTCTGACTCCCGCCGACCACGCGAACCACGTGGACAAGCACGCCTTCGTGGTGCCCTTCGTCTGCGGTGCGCGGAACCTGGGCGAGGCGCTCCGGCGCTGCGCCGAGGGTGCGGCGATGATCCGCACCAAGGGCGAGGCGGGCACGGGCGACGTGATCGAAGCCGTGCGGCACATGCGGACCATCATGGCCGAAATCCGCCAGGTGACGGGCGCCCGCCCGGACGAGCTTTTCGTTCTGGCCAAGGAGCACCAGGCTCCCCTGCACCTGATCGAGGAGGTCCATCGCCTGGGCCGGCTCCCGGTGCCGAACTTCAGCGCGGGCGGAATCGCCACTCCGGCCGACGCGGCTCTGATGATGAAGCTGGGCGCGGAGACGGTCTTCGTCGGCAGCGGCATCTTCAAGAGCGGCGACCCGGCGAAGCGGGCCAAGGCCATCGTGGAGTCGGTCCTCTTCAAGGACGACGCCAAGAAGCTGGCCGAGATCAGCAGTGGTCTGGGCGAGGCGATGGTCGGCATCAACTGCTCCAGTCTGCCGGAGTCTGAACTCCTAGCCGGCCGAGGCTGGTGACCTCCCGGACCTGACCAAAAAGCGAAGAGGCGGGGCCCCCACCGGGGAGCCCCGCCTCTTGTTGTCTTGAGCCGGCTCAGTAGCCGGCGTCGATTCCCTGTTCCTTGGCTTCCTGATCGGCCTTCTGCTGGGCCTTCATGGCGTCGTCCTGCTGACTGCCGTCGCAACCGACGGCCAGGATTCCGCCCAAGAGAGCCAGGATCGAACCGAGGAGAGCGAGCCGCCGACGCATCAGCGGCTGAGGCCCCAGAACGGGTAGTCGATGTTCAGGTTCAGCGTGTCGCCGATTCGGGAGGTGGAGCCGGGAACCGAGGTTCCGATGGTCGTGCCCGGGGCGTACTCGTCGATCGTCGGGGTCTTGCCGATGACGTTGTTGATGTTCAGCCATTTGGCGCTGCCGTCGGCGAAGCCCACGGTGATGCCGCCCGCGTTCAGTCGGCTCTGCACGAGAGTGCCGCCGACCTGTCCGCTCACGTTTCCGTCGTAGACGTCGTTGATGAGGGTCTCGCGGACCACGCCGGGGTAGACGGTGGTGACTCGGTTGCTCCACTCCGCATTCCGAATGCCCTGGGGCCAGATGGAGGTCGTCGGGTTCATCGCCTCGCCGAGGATGGCGGTCTCGCTGGGGCTCGCCAGAGCGGTCTGAGTGCCGCCGGTCCAGGAGTTGCGGAAGATTCGCGAGCTGGACGCTCCGACCGACTCATCGTAGGTGTTCAGCGCGCCGGTGATGGCGGTGTTCAGAGCGAAGCTGCCGAAGATCTGGCCGCAGGAGTCCCACGGGTTGCCGGGGCAGCCGAAGGTTCCGAAGCTCACGCGACCCTTGACCGGGTGGAAGAACATGTCGGTGTTCTTGATGTAGGGGAACACCCACTTCTGCCAGGAGAAGTGATTCATCCGGTTGTAGAACTGGGTCGAGCCGTCCGGGGTGCAGCCCTGGCCGGCCGAGGCGTTGAGGGCAGGGGTCTTGAGCGCCGGGTTGAGGGCGCTGTTCAGGATGCACTCATCGTTCCGGGGATAGACGTCGTCGTAGTCCGCGGTGTAGAGGATCACGCCGAGGCTGATCTGCGTCTGATTGCTGAGGGCGGAGGTCTTCTTCGCGGCGGTCTTGGCCTGGGCGAAGACCGGGAAGAGGATGGCAGCCAGGATGGCGATGATGGCGATGACCACCAGGAGTTCAATGAGGGTGAAGGCCTTTTTCATGGGGAAACCAGTGCAGCCGCGCCGAAGAGACCCCCGGCACGGAAAAAGGATGAAAGTGGAATGTTAAGGGAAGGTTTAGAGGCGGGCCTTTTTGGGACCTTGCCAAGGAGCTCGAAGATTTGAAGCCTGCGGATTGATTTGGGCACGCCCATCGGAGGCCCCGGTTGCGTCAGGAACCGCCCGGAAAGGCAATCTATGGGGACAAACCGGCATTTCTGCCGGGAAAGCCTGTAGATTTTGCCTGGGGTGGCTCTTCACAATCTTTTGCGGGACCATGAAGACTCGATTCGCGGCGGCCGCCGCCCTCCTCTCTCTCGCGGGCATCGCCTCCGCCACCGAGCTCTTCTTCATCGGGCTCGCCGACGACACCTTCACCGCCTCGGTTTCCACCGATCCGAACTCGTTGGGCACGGTCTTCATCGACCAGCCGGGCACCTGGTTCGGCGGCCCCCAGCCGGGCTTCTTCACCCTCACGCCGGGCGTCGTCAACTACCTCAACATCTCGGCCCGCGACATCTTCGGGGCCCCTTCGATGTTCATCGGGTCGGGCGAGCTGAGCGACAACGACTTCTTCTTCAACGACGGCACGCAGGCCCTGCGCACCAACGGCGGGGTGAACTGGACGGCGAGTCTGACGGGATTCGGCGGGGCTCCCGTCGGGGTCACGGA
>JAKRSE010000368.1 GCA_022402505.1 Fimbriimonadaceae bacterium
GACGCTGTGGGCGCTCGGCCGGTACTGCAGCACCTCGACCGCCTCATTGATCCGACGGGCCGTGTCGGGCGAACAGGAGCCCTTGACCCCCTTCAGATGAAGCGAAACCGTCGTCGGCGACACCCCGGCACGCTCGGCGACGTCACGGATGGTGGACTTCTGAAAGCGTCGTTGGGACATGGCGAATTCGACCAGGAAATCGGAGCCCGGCGGTTGCAGGCGAACTTCTTCGGCCCATTCTGGCAGAATCGGCCATGGGCAGTGCAGCCGCAACATTCATATGGTGCGATTCCGTCGGCGTGGACCGGAATTCGATGGTCCGCTTTCTTCGGACCTTCTCGCTGGACGAAGCGCCGACCGCCTTTCCGCTCCACCTCTTCGGGGCGACGCGGTTCCGGGTCTGGGTCAACGGAGCCTGGGTCCACAGCGGGCCGGCGCGCTTCTTTGTCGAGCACCCGGAATTCGACTCTCTCGACCTGGCGGAGCTTCTTCGGCCGGGCGAGAACCGGATCGAGGTCGAGGTCCTGTTCTTCGGCTGCTCAAGCTACCAGACGATGCCCGATGATGCGCCCGGCTTCATCGCATGGGGAGGGTCGGATTCGGTGGATCTGGCCACCCCCGGCCTCTGGACGGCGGAACGGGTGACCGGGCTCGACTCCTCGGCCCCCGCCTTCAGCTTCGCCCAGGGTCCGGTGGAGATCCTCGACCTTCGGGCCGCGCCTGAGCCGACCGAAGTCCAGCCGCTGCCGCCGGAGAGCCGTCCTTGGGGGCCGCTCACCCCCTTCTCGGGCCGTCCTCTCCCCTTTGTCCGGCACGACCCCCGGCAGATGGAGGCGGCGGGAGCCCTTTCTGACAAGGAGATTCGGTTCGGCTTCATGGTCCGGAATCCGGGCGCCCCCTCCGCGCCTGGACCGGACTACAGGCGTCCCTGGGCGGGATTCGAGACCTGGATCCACTCGCCGACCAATCAAACGGTTGACTTGACGACTTTTTGGTGCGAGGTTCTTCTGAATGGAGACCCGGTCTCCGGCGAGTGGAGCACGGGCAATCGCAATCGGGGCCGGATCCGCCTGGAGCTGAAGAATGGATGGAACCGCCTGCAGGGTCGAGTCGAAGCCTTGATCGAAGCCTGGTGCCATCCCTTCGGATTCGACCCCGCCTCCGGGATCTCGTTCCACTCGCACCCGGATGCCGGTGATCCCAACCGCATCGCCTATGGACCGACTCAACCAAAAGGTGAGATCAGCTTTCCGGACGGCGGGACTCTGCCCGAAGGATGGGTGCGGACCGAGGGCGACCCCGAGCTGCTCACCCCTGCCCGGATGGTCGCCTGGGATGAGATCGCCGCCCCGAGCCAGGATCGGACGATCCGAGCCCGGGAGGCGGTCTGGTGCTTCTCCTTCGAAGGCGAGTTCCACGGGCATCCCGTGATCGAGGTCGAACGCCCGCCGGGGACCGTAGCCGACGTCACAGTGGACGACTGGCAGCAGGAGGACGGACTCTGCGCCCTCTACCGCAGCAACCCCTTCGTCGATTCCACCGATCGGTTCATTCTCCCCGGAGGGCGGACTCGGCTCGACCTCTTTCACCCCAGGGGAGGCAAGCTGCTGCAGGTGACGCTCCGCGCCCCGGACGAGGCCGACTTGACACTGCACGACGTCTGGGTGCGCAGTCGCAACTGCTGGCAGGATGCGGCGATCCCCGACTTCCGATGCGGGGACGAGACGATGGAGTGGGCGTGGCAGACTGCGTTTCGGACCCTGATCAGCAGCACCGACGACGCCTTCAGCGACTGCCCGTGGCGGGAGAGAGGCAGCTACATCGGCGACAGCCGAGTCAGCATGCACCTCAGCTTTCTGCTCTCCGACGACCTTCGGACCACGCGGCGAACGGTCCGCTCGCTGGGTCGAGGCGGAACCGAGACGGGTCTCCTGGCCGCCGTCGCCCCGGCCTGGCATCGGCGTCCCCATGAAGACTTCAGCCTGATCTGGGTGGTGATGCTGGCCGAATGGGTCCGCCGCACCGGGGATCGCGAACTCGCTGACGAGCTGCTCCCGGTCGTCCGCCGCATGTTCGATTCACCGGCGTGGGTTTCGGAGGATTCCGGACTCTGGAGCCTGAAGGATTCCCACGCCTTCTTCGACTGGGGGATTCTGCCGGACGAGAGGCAGGGTCGGGAGCACGCCGGCATCAACCTGCTTCGGGTCGCCGCACTTGAGGCCTGGGCGGAGCTGGAGCCCGGTTCGGAGGAACAGGCCCGGCTTCGCGGAGAGGCAGAGCGGATCCTCCATCTCCTGCTCGGCAGGCTCTGGCGGGAGGAGGAAGGACGGTTCCGGCCCGACATCGACTCCGACGCCTTCGGAATCCACACCCAGGTCCTCGCCCTCTGGCTGCTGGCCGGCCGGCCGGGCTTCGAGACGACGGTCTCCCGGCTGGTCTGCTCCCTGGAGCCGCGCCTGGCCGCCAACCTGGCCGACGGTCGCACCGAGGGCCAGCACACCAGCTATCTGGAGCTCTACTTCTTCAGCTTCCTGCTCCCCGGTCTGGCTCGGGCGGGGCGCCCTGATCTCGCCGAGCAGGTCATCCGGGACCACTACGGCTGGCTGAAGAGCCTCGGCGACGACACGCTGCCCGAGTGCTTCTCCCGGGCGGATCGTGGGGAAGGGAGCCGCTGCCACACCTGGAGCGGGGCTCCGGCCCTTTACGCCGCCGAGTTCGTCCTCGGACTCCGGCTGGACGACTCGGACCCGGACACCGTGATCTTCCGGCCGATCACGGCGGGAATCCATCGGGCCTCTGGAGTCTGGCGTCACCCCCGCGGTCCGATTCGAGTGACCTGGGCGGAGAAGGACGGGAGGATCGACGCCGAATTCGACGCGCCCCCCGGAGTGACCGTCCGTCGGGATCAGGCCTGAGACGGCATCGACAGCATCATCATGAAGTGGCAGGCGGTGCCGGCCATCACGAAGAGGTGCCAGATCTCGTGGCTGGAGAAGACCCCGGGCCAGAGGATCGGCCGACGCCCGGCATAGAAGATCACGCCGACCGTGTAGCAGACACCGCCCGCCAGCATCCAGGCGGCCAGGCCGACTCCGCCCGCCGCCAGGATGCTGCCCAGAAACGGGATCGCCATCCAGCCCATCGCCAGATACAGGGTCAGGCGGACCCAGGTCGGGGGCTTGGCCATCGTCAACGTAAGGATCACTCCGACCAGGGCGAGGCCCCATTGCGCCGCCAAAACCCAGAGCCCGGCCGACTGCAGCGCCAGCAGGCAGATCGGCGTGTAGCAGCCCGCGATCATCACATAGATGGCCGTATGGTCGAGCTTCTGCAGCGCGGGGATCGGCTTGGGGGTCCAGTGGTAGACCGAACTGGCGATATAGAGAAAGGCCGCCGAGAGGCCGAAGACCAGAAAGCCCGCCCAGGCGGCCGGGTGGTCCAGATGGAGGGCCACCAGGACCGCCGCTCCGACCACCGTGAGAACCGCCCCGACCAGGTGAGACAAGGCGTTGAACGGCTCGCGGATGCCGGGGCTCTTCGTCATGGCTTCGCCTCCGAGGCCGAGGCCTCCATGAACTCCATCGGCTCCGGCTGCAGGCGGGTCTGCACCCGCACGAACCGCGCCGGATCGAAACCGTCGATCAGCCGTTCGGCGACCCGGCTCCCGGTGGCGTCCAGGTGCTTCTTCAGCAGGTCGCGGACCACGGTCTGATCTTCGGAATCCAGCGGCGAGGCGGCGACATAGTCCTGATTGAGGCAGTCGAGGAAGGTTTCGGCTTCGGCGGAATCGGCCGGTGGGAGCAGAAGGTAGACGGTGCCGCCGGTCATTCCTGATCCCAGATTCAGCCCGACCGAGCCGAGCACAAGGGCCGTCCCGCCCGTCATGTATTGGAAGGCGTTTGCCTCCACGCCCTCCACCACGATCTGCGGTCCTTCGCCCTCGTGGCTCCGGCGGAGGCAGATCCCGAACCGGTTCCCCGCCCGCCCGGCGATGAAGATCGAACCCCCGCGCGCTCCGTAGCCGAAGGCGTTGCCCACCAGCCCGAGCCCGGACTCGCCGCTCTCCGAGGTGAGGATGAGGCGGCCGCCGTAAGCCCCGGTCCAGCAGGAATCGGCCGCGAGGCCCCTCATGCGGTACTCCATTCCCGGCAGGGAATAGGCGGCATAGAAGTGGCCGGCAGCACCTTCGTGCTCCATGATGATTCGGCCTTGATCCAGGCCGAGATCGCCCCGGGCTCGTGCGATTTCGCCCGCTGCCTGAACCCCGACGCACCGCGATTC
Organism: Fimbriimonadaceae bacterium; assembly: GCA_022402505.1. Lineage (GTDB taxonomy): Bacteria > Armatimonadota > Fimbriimonadia > Fimbriimonadales > Fimbriimonadaceae > JAKRSE01. The sequence goes on from JAKRSE010000368.1 coordinate 4,282, forward strand.
GTTCGTCAGCTTCCCGCTCAGCCGGACCGTTTCGCCGGCCATCGCCCGCTCGGCCGCGTCAATCTCTTCGGTGCGTCGGCCGGGGGTGTGGGCGGCGAACTGATCGGCGAGGCTCCGCCGAGTGACGTTTTCCGGGCCGGGCGCAAGGAGATCGTCCAGCTTGAGCCGAGCCGCCTTGCCCGTGAGGCCGGACCGCTTCTGCAGCCGCGTCCGATCGCCCACCACTTCGCCGAGAGACCGGATTCCCAGCCCGGCCATCGTTTCCCGCATCTCGTGGGCCGTGTGCCAGAGCATCCGGGCGATGTGCCTCGCCTTGCCGCTGAACTTGGCCACCAGCAGGGGGTCCTGGGTGGCGACACCCGGCGCGCAGCCCAGCCGCCGGGTTCCGGTCGGGTCGTTGGGAAGCGGACCGGCCAGGTGGCACTTTCTCAGCATGGAGCAACCGATGGAGATCAGCAGGTTCGTTCCGAAGCCCACCCGGTCTGCACCGAGGAGGATCATCTTGAGGGCGTGGTCGCCGTGCTGGATCCCTCCGTCCACGCTCAGTTCCACCAAATGGCGGGAACCGTTCTCGATCAGGGTGTCATGGATTCTCGGAAGGACGGCCATGGCGGGCGCACCTGCATGCTTCTGGTCAACCCGCTTGGCGGCGCCGGTTCCGCCGCTGCCGTCGGAGATGTGCAGGCGGGTCGCCCCGGCGTTCACTCCGCCGAGACAGACCATCTCGATCCCGGTGGTGGCGACGTACTTCAGGGCACAACTCACCTTTTGGTTGAGATGTCGCCAGCTTTCCAGCATCAGCTTCACATCCTCGATGCTGTAGAGGTTGTGGTTGATCGGCGGGCTCACCAGCTCGTAGCCGGGGTTGCATCCTCGCCTCTGCGCGACAAGCGGGCTCACCTTGCGTCCCGGCAGCTGGCCGCCCTTGCCCGGCTTGGCTCCCTGAGCGAACTTGATCTCGGCCTCGTCGGCCCGAGCGGCGGTCATCGGAGTGATCGTGAATCGGCCGCCGGCGTATTGGATCGAGCGATTGCCGTCAGCGGTTCCGATCCGGTCCTTGTCGAAGCCCCCTTCGCCGCTGTTGGCGATCGGGCCGACCCCGGGCGGAAGCGGAACCCCCTCCCCGGCCGACTTCATCAGGCAGAGCCGATGCAGGATGTTCATCGAACGGGCCACGGCTCGGTGAGCGGGCTCGCTGAGGGCGCCTTCGCTCATGCCGGGAGCCATGAATCGCCAGAGGATGTTCTGCACCGGCTCCACCTCGTCCAGGGGAATCGGCGGCCGCTCGGCAAATTCCAGGCAGTCGAGAAGCGAGGTCACCGGCCGGCGACGGATGAGGTCGGTGTAGGCGGCGAAGCTCTCCCGAGATCCGGGCTCGCCTGCCGCCGACTTGGAGGAGTAGCCCGAGGCCGACTGCAGATGCCGAACGACCAGGGCGTTGTTGGCATGGGGACGACCGTCTCGCGTGTGCCGGTACTCTCCTGCATCCACAAGATTCACCGTTTGGTTGACATCCGCAAACGCAGTCTGGTGGAAACCGTGCCACTCCCGATCCAGGTCCTCGGCCCCGATCCCTTCCAGGTGGCCTGGGACTCCGGGGAATTCGGACGCGAGGAAGCTCCGATCGAGGCCGATCGCCTCCGCCAGGCGCGACCCGCAATAGGCGCTGCTGGGCGTGATTCCGATCATCGACATCGCCTCGAGCACCCCGGCCCGGAGTCCCTTCAGATACTTCGCCTCGGCCTCACCGACCGAGAGGCAGCCCAGCCAGGGGTTCACCAGATCGGCGCCCATCGCCAGGTGGAGGGCGGCCTGATGGATGTCCCAGAGCCCGGATTCGCAGACCAGGCCGATCCGCTGACGCCGGTTCAGCCGGATCAGCTCCTCATGAACCCGGCTGACCGTCCGCAGGCTGGGCAGAGCCGCCCGCACCTCTCCGGCGCCGGCGTCCGAGAGCA
>JAKRSE010000369.1 GCA_022402505.1 Fimbriimonadaceae bacterium
GGATCGGTGAAGCAGAGGGCGGCGGTCCGGCTGTCGAGCAGGGCCTTGGGGCCGTGGGCGAAGTCGGCGGAGCTGTAGGCCTTGGCGGGGATCAAGGCGCATTCCATCAGCTTGAGCGCCGCCTCATGAGCCGTGCAGAACGAGTAGCCCCGAGCCAGGCTGAAGAGGGGCTCGCAGCGGAGGATCGGCCCGAGCCCGGCCTCCGCCTCTTCCCGGCACCGCTCGTACCAGGCCTCGCCGGGGAGCGAGGCGGCATCCGCGGCCGGCAGATCGGCGCCCAGAGCGGACGTGAGCTGATACAGAGCCAGCAGCGAGAGGGAGTAGGTCTTGGTGGCGGCGATCGACTGTTCTTCTCCCGCATCCAGAAGCAGGGAGACGTCGGGGGATTCGGCCAGCCGAGAGCCGGGCGTGTTGGTGATCCCAACGGTGAGGCAGCCTTCGCGGCCCTTGATGGATTCCAGGACTTCGGCGACATCGGGAGCCGCTCCGCTCTGGCTGATGCCCACGGCGAGGCAGTTGCGATAGGCGACCCGCCGCCCGTAGCGGGTGAGGACGCTGGGCGCGGCGAGGCAGACCGGGATGCCGAGATGGATCTCGATGAGGTAGCGGCAGTAGAGGGCGGCGTTGTCGGAACTGCCCCGGGCGGCCAGCAGCACCATGTCGAAGGATCGGCCCTGGAGCGCCTCCTTCAGCCGGGCCAGATATTCCGGAGCCCTTGCGGCCAGGAGCTCGGGCTGCTGGGCCATCTCCCGTTCCATATGCCGTCCTCGCGGGTTCGCCATCTCCCCGAGTCTATCCCTTCCGCCTGGTATCGTATGTCCGGCGGCTGGGCCGTCGAAGCCGTCGGCCTGCCTCGAACGTCCGTTGTTTCCAGATTCCTCATGATCGCCTGCGCCCTCGCCGTTCTCGGTTCGAACCTCGCAATGCAGGATCGTCCGAAGACCTTCACCGACCGGGAGATGGGCGTCCAGTTCGACTATCCGGCGAACTGGACGCTGCGGAACGAGCGGTTCCTTTCCCGGCTCACGATCCCGCTCGGAGAAGGCAGGACGGCCGAGGTTCAGATCATCCGGACGCCGTTTCGGCAGCCGGCCGACGCCTGGCAGAAGGCTCAGTCGGACATCGCCGAATCCCTTGGCCGGTCGGTCGTCCGGCAGTGGGAGGAGATCATCCTTTCGGTGCCGCTGCTGATGACCGAGCTCGGTCCCGAACCGCGGGGTTCCGGGCAGAAGACTCTGGTCGGCCTCCTCTACGCCCTGCGCGCGGAGAAGTTCGGCTTCCGCCTGAACGCCATGCCCGACGACTATCCGACGGCTCAGGCCGCCTGGCGCGAGGTTCTGAACTCGCTTCGCACGACGGATGGTCAGCTCCCGGCGACCGAGCGGCCCGGTCAGGCCTTGCCGGATGCGCGCCCTGTGGAGGAGGGTCCGAAGATCACCGTTCTCCGTCCGGATGACCCGTCTCGGCTGCCGGTTCGGCCTGCCCGCGGTCTTCGGCCGACTCCGTTGGAGGCTTTGGGGCTCAACCTGACTCTTCACATGCCTCGAGGCTGGGAGGTTCGGGTCGAAGGGAGTTCCAGGACCCTGGTTCACTCACGGCTGGCGAGTCCGGCGGTGCTGGAGCTGGGAGCCGGAAGCTTCGACGATCTTCGGCGGTCCATGCTCCTGTCCAGCTCTCGGACGGCCGGCGTGTTCGAGGCCGTTTCGCTTCGGGAAGAGGTCGAGCGGAACCCGAATCGAAGCGGCGCCCGTCGCTTCGTCATCGGCCGAGTCGGCCGGACGGCTGAGGGCGAGCGCGCCGTCCGATCGATCGGCGCCCAGGCGGGCACTCTGTGGTGGGTCGTGCGGATCGAAGGGGCTCCCGGGCGGGCCTGGGATCGGCAGGCGGCGCTGGTGGACGACCTGATGAACTCGATGCTCATCACCGGCCCATGACCCTCGTTCTCTCCACGTCTTCCAGCCTGGCCTCCTGGGCGCTTCTCGCTGCCGACGGGGCGGTCGTCGCTTCGGCCGAACGGGAGGCGTCGCGAGCATCTTCCGGTTTCCTGGCCGAGACTCTGGCGGAGGCCGAGCTTCCTCTGGACCGGTTGGAACGGGTGGTCGCCGACGTCGGACCGGGGAGCTTGACCGGGGTCAAGGTCGGGGTCGCCTTTGCCAAGGTCCTGGCCGACGCGCTGGGCATCGAAGCAGGCGGCGTCTCGGCCTTCGAGCTTCTCCCGGCCGGATCGCCGACCGCCGTCCAGATCCGCCGGAACCTCTGGCTGGTTCGGTCGGAGGATGGCAGTCTGGAGGAATCGGAGGCGGAGCCGGAGGGAGCAGCCCGGCCTTCGGCGGTCCAGGCGGGAGGGTGTCTGGACCGAATCCGCTTCTGCCGATCGGAGGAACTGGTGCCCGAGTACGGAGTGATGCCGAGCATCAGCCGCAGCCGAAACCGGATGCTCATGGGGGAGGGGCATGACGCCGGGGCTTGAGGGGATTCAGCGGCGAGCTTCGCTGCGGCGGTGGACGACCCTGAAGGCGGGAGGCCCGGCGGAGATGCTCTTCGTCGCCCGGACGCGAGACGAGCTGATCCGGATCGTCCAGGGCGCCCACGAGATGCGGATTCCCCTCACCCTGCTGGGCTGGGGAAGCAATGTTCTGCCCAGCGATGAGGGCGTGCCCGGCTTGGTGGCGGTCAACCAGGCCGCCGAGGTGGAGTTTCGAGGGGATGAGGTGTGGGCCGACACCGGGGTCGGGTTCCAGGATCTCTGCCTGATGGCAGCCCAGCGGTCGCTCTCGGGGCTGGAGTTCGCGGTCGGGATTCCCGGCACCCTGGGCGGCGCATTGGTCAGCAATGCCGGCGCCTATCGGAAGGAGATCGGAGTGATGGTGATCGCCGTGGAGGTGGTCCGGAACGGCCGGGTCAGCTGGGAGCCTCCGGCGATCCTGGGCCTGCAGTATCGTGACTCCGTCCTCCGCCGTCCCGACCCGCCGGCGATGGTTCTGACTCGGGTGCGGCTTCGGCTCGCTTCAGGCGATCAGAAGGCGATCTATGACCTGAGCCGAGAGAATCAGCGGCAGCGGATCAGCAAGCAGCCGCCGCCCGCCAGCGCCGGGAGCTTCTTCAAGAACGTGAACGACCTGAACCTGGCGGCGGGTCTCCCGGCCCTGCCGCCTGCCCTCAAGGAGAAGGGCATCGTGCCGGCGGGCTACCTGATCGAGGCCTGCGGGCTGAAGGGGATTCGATGGGGCGGCGCGATGATGCACACCCGCCACGCCAACTTCATGACGAACGTGAACCAGGCGACGGCCGGGGAGATCCGGCGGCTGGCGGAGCATGTGAAGGCGAAGGTCTTCCGCCGGTTCGGCGTGCGGATCGAAGAGGAGGTTCTGTACCTGGGAGACTGGAGCGGCTGGGTGGAGACGGGGACTCTGGGAGGGCCCGAGACGTGACCGGATTCCAGGTCGGCGGGGTCGCCGTCAACCCTCCGGTGCTGCTGGCGCCGATGGAGGATGTCAGCAACATGGCCTTCCGTCGGATCACCAAGCGGATCGCGGCTCCCGGGCTGATGTTCACCGAGTTCGTGAGCGCGATGGCGGTTCACTACAACCCGGAACGCTCCCTGCGAAAGATGCGGATCCATCCGGAAGAACGGCCGCTGGCGATCCAGATCTTCGGCGGCGAACCGGAGACCATGGCCGAATCGGCCCGCCACGCGGAGGCGATGGGGGCGGACATTCTGGACATCAACATGGGTTGCTGGGTGCCCAAGGTCTGCCGGACCGGGGCCGGAGCGGCGCTGCTCAAGGACCCGGAGACGGCCGAGCGGATCGTCCGGGCCTGCGTCGAGGCGGTTTCGATCCCGGTGACGGTCAAGGTTCGGGCGGGTTGGGACTACTCCCTCTTCGCCGCGCCCGATCTGGTCCGGCGGTTCCAGGGAGCCGGCGCCCAAATGATCACCCTCCATGCCCGCTTCGCCCGGCAGGGATTTGAAGGCGAGGCGGACTGGAGCCTGATTCGGGAGTTGCGGAAGGCGGTGACGGTGCCTCTGATCGGCAACGGCGACGTCAAGTCTCCGGAAGATGCCCTGAGGATGAGGGACGAGACGGGCTGCGACGGAGTGATGGTGGGCCGGGCGGCGATCAGCAATCCCTGGGCGCTGCAGCGGATCGTTGCCGGAGTCCAAGGCCGCGGGATTCCGGCCGAACCGAGTCTGGGCGAACGGGTGGAGACCGCGCTGGAACACGCTCGGCTGATGGTTCTGGCCGAATCGGAGACCGAGGACATGGACGAAGCCCGCTCGCGTCCGGACTTCGCCCAGATCGAGCTGAGGTCGCTGCGGGCCTTGCGAGGCCAGCTGCCGATCTACATCAAGGGCTTTCCGGGGGCATCGGAGATTCGGGAGCGGCTCTCGCGGGTGTCGTCCTTGGCGGAATTGGCCGAGATTCTGGATTCGCTCACCGCTCGGGCCTGAAGAGACGGAACCTCGGGCCCGACAATTCTGCCGGTCATGGCCGCTGCCGAACGCCTTCCGTCCGTCGCCGATCAGGTGGCGAGCATCCCCTTCTGGTACCACCGAATCGACCTGGGTTCGGGGATCACGACTCCGGGCTGGGCTCCGCTGAGCCTGGATTCCTATCGGATTCCGGAAGACATGACCGGCATGCGGGTGCTGGACGTGGGCGCGTGGGACGGCTTCTGGACCTTTGAGGCCCTGAAGCGGGGCGCCCGCGAGGTGGTGGCGATCGACGACTTCAGCGACTTTTTGGGGACTCCCGAGGCGGTGGGTCGGCGCAGCTGGGACAGCTTCGACATCTGTCGATCGGCCCTGGGCTGGGGTTTGGATCGGTGCCGTCGGGAGGAGATGTCGGTCTATGAGATCAATGAAGGGCGGCTGGGCCGATTCGACGTGGTCTTCTGCTTCGGGGTTCTGTCCCACCTTCGCCACCCGCTTCTCGCCCTGGACTTTCTGAGCGGAGTCTGCGATTCGGGGATCTTCGTCGCGACGGCGACCTGCGAGGATTACAGTCCGTACAAGGGTGCGCCCGGCAACGGCAATCCCGGTTCTCCGCCGGTCTTGGAGTTCTATCCGACGGTGGAGCTTGGCAACAATCCCACCAATTGGTGGGCTCCGAACCTCGCCTGCCTCGGCCTGATGGTGATGGCGGCGGGCTGGTCCGACGTGGAGGTCTGGAAGCTGACCGACGGTCCGGAGCATGCGGCTCACTGTCGCGGGTTCGCTCGGGGCGTCAAGCCGGCGGCCTGATCTGCTTCAGGCTCGATGAATCGGGAGAGCTGCGGCTCTTTGTGGCTCCAAAAAGGCCGGTTTTTGCAGCGTCCTGGCTGCGGTCCCCGTCGTGGGGATCACTCTCCTGGTTTTCGACTGCGTGCTTCTTGCCGCAGGCTCCCGATCATCGCGATCCGGCAGAGTGGGATTCACCGCCGGGCCGACCCTTCAAGGTTCGGCGAGGTCATTCCAGAAAGCGTCCGCCGGAGCGGATGGCCCAGGCATGCAGAGCCGCCATCTGGGAGAGGGTCAGGTCAATGGTTCCGGACTCGTGTTCCGTACCGATCCAATGAGCGGAGCTGGGCTCCACAGGCATTTCAGAGGATTCCCCGAAGGTTCCGGGGTCCACACCGACCGAATGACCGAGGAGGAATCCGAAGAGTCCTCCGCCGATCAGGGCGGAAAGAAGGCTTGGAGATTTCATGTTTGCCCCTCCAGGCATTAGTCATATTAGCCGTGTTTTCCACATTTTCCCCGTTATGTTGCCAGGTTTCTTGCGGTTTCTTGCACAATGCGGGTCAGTCCCGAGCGGGATGCATCCACTGCGTCATCATGCGGAAGTTCTGCCGATGGCGTCCCGATTCCTCATCCTGGCCTGCGTCCTGACCGGGTCTGCCATCGCCTCGGCCGCTCCGACGGCGTTCCGTCTGGAGGCTGAGGGCGGGCCGATCGTCGTGCGCTCGTCGCCCGGCCAGGAGATGCCGAGCGAGGTCTGGATCGACCTGGCAGAGAGTCGCCTGACGGCCGAGCCCCAGCCCTGGGGAAGCGACGAATCGGACGGCTGGTCGGCTCGCTTCATGATTCCAGAGTGGACGGGCGAGGAGGCTCGAGTCCTCCAGGTCCATGCCGGAGACCTTCTGA
>JAKRSE010000370.1 GCA_022402505.1 Fimbriimonadaceae bacterium
AGATGGGAATCAGATTCTGGTAGGCGGCGATGCCTCCCAGAACCAGGATCAAGAGAACCTCTTCCGTGGCATAGGCGACGGAGGAGAGGGCGTCCGAGGCGAAGACCGCCAGGCCGAACCGCTTCGGCAGGCGCTCTCGATGTGCGTTCTTGTTCGAAATGGGGCGTCCGAAGACGAGACTCTTCAGCTGTTGCCAGCGACTCATGAATGTCGGCCTCCAATGACAACCGACGGGCCAAAGATTAGCACCTGTAGACCTGATGTTCGGAGAGGTCGGGCAAAAACGAGACCCAGACCCTGGGCCGACCCGCCATGCCAAGAATCCGGCGCGGGTTCAGGCTGGTCGCCAGAATCGCCGTCCTGAGCCCGAAATCTTCGGCCAAGAGGCGGAACGCGTCCAGCAGGGTGATGCAGCTGCCGGCCAGGGCTCCATTCGAGGCGAGGCGGACATCGTTTTCCCCCTTGACCGTCTCGTGGCCCCACATCGTGAGTCGAGTGCCCGGCGCCAGGCCGGTTGCCGCGCTGCTGTCGCTGACGGCGATCACCCGGGTCGGCCCCTTCGCCTTCACCAGGACCCGGGCGGCGCCCTTCGAAACATGAATCCGGTCGTAGATCAGCTCGGCATCGACCCGGTCGTCGCTGAGGATCGCGGCCAGGGCTCCCGGGTCGCGGTGGTGCATCGGCCGCATGGCGTTGAAGGTGTGGGTCGCGTGCTTCGCTCCCAGCTTCACGGCTGCCCGCGCCTGTTCGTAGTCGGCGTCGGTGTGCCCCATGCTCACCCGCACCCCGCGCTCGACCAGCCTTCGGATGAGAGCCATGCCGCCGGGAACCTCCGGGGCCAGGGTGATGAGGCGAAGCATCGGATGCTCCAGAACCGAATCCCACCGGCCAGGCCCGGCCGGCGCCTCGGCGATCGCCTCCGGCGGTTGGGCTCCGGGATGCCGCGGGCTGATGAAGGGCCCTTCCAGGTGGAACCCTGGAATCATCGGGTGATCCACGGGCAGAGAGGCGACCGCTTCGCGCACCGCTCCGGCATCGGCCGTGATCGTCGTCGGCAGGAAGGCCTCATAGCCTTCGTCCGCAAGCCGGTCGGCGAGCTCCAGAATCCCCGCATGCCCTGCGGTCATCATGTCGAGGCCGTGGGCGCCGTGGATGTGAACGTCGCAGAATCCAGGGACCAGAACCTCGTCCCAGCGATCCGATTCCACCGCCTCAAGTCGGGGTCCGGACTCGGTCCATTCCACCCGACAGGTACCCAGCCCGGAGCCGTCCGGACGAATCGTGTAGGCGATGCGCTTCATGGCCGAAGGGCATACCCGTCCGGGCCGGAAATAATCAAACCGTCCAGCTCCAGATCGGTCAATCGGGAGGCGAGGTCGGCGGGATTCAGGCCGGTGGCCCGGCCGAGGGCATCCGATCGGAGGGCTCCGCCGGCCAGGGCCGCCAGAATCGGGTCATCCGGCCGTGCCTCGGCTTGGGAGGGCATCGTGATCCCCAACTGTTCCAGGATCTGGTCCGGGTGGTCGCAGAGTGTCGCGCCGTCCCGGATCAGCGCATGAGAGCCCCGGAACGTCGCCGTGCTGATCTGTCCCGGCACCACGAAGACCTCGCGCCCCATCTCCGCCGCCGCCCGGGCCGTGTAGAGGGCCCCAGAGGTCTCGGGGGCTTCGATGATGAGCACGGCATCGACGAGCCCGGCGATCGTGTGGTTCCGTTGGAGAAAGTTCTCCACCCTGGCCGTCATCCCCAGCGGGAACTGGGAGAAGACGAGCCCCTGCTCGACGATCCGCTCGAACAGTGGGCCGTTCGAAGCGGGGTACCAGCGATCCAGGCCGACCGGGAGAACGGCATGAGTCGTCACCCCGGCGCTCAGACTCGCCTGATGAACGGCGGCATCGATTCCGAAGGCCCCACCGGAGACCAGAGCGAACCCGGCTGCGCCCAGATGTTCGGCGAACTTCGCGGCGCAGGCCTTGCCGTAGGTGGAGGCCGTGCGAGTGCCGACGATGGCGAGTCGGGGCTTGGCGAGGGTCTGCGGATCGCCGAGAGCGAAAAGGCCGCCGGGCAGGCCGAATCCAGGCTCCAGGCCGAGATCTTCAGCCGAGAGGACCATCCCTCCTCGCTCGGCAAACTCGAGGGTGGCGCCCTGATGGATCTTGTCCAGGCGCGAGCGGTCGGCCGGGGTCAGCCGTCCATCCGCCTTCAGCCGGCCGATCTGGGCCGTGGAAGAAAAGGTTCCCAGACCTTCGAGAAGATCTGGGAACCTGGTTCCGGCCGGATCGACGGCCAGCAGATGCTGCCAGAGCAACAGGCTGCCTGGAGTCCGAACCACCTGGTGCTCTGCGCCCTTACGGTCCGAAGGCTCCGCCGCCGCCGGCTCCGCCGCCTGCTCCGGCCCGAGGAGGCGAGCCGAGAGGTCGGTCGATCGTCGGATCGATCTTGAGGCTGAAGGTGGTCGAGGACGTGTTGCCCAGCCTATCGGAGGCGGTCACCACGATGGTGGCCCTTCCGGGTGCGGGAGCCTTGTTGGCGCCGCCGGTGATGATCACCAGCCGGAGGGTGCCGTCGCGCTCAAGAATGTGGACGAACTCCGTTCCATTGACCGTGACCTTGACCGATTCCGGATTGATGCCGCTGGCGAAGTCCTCGAGCTTGATGATGTACTCAGCCGGGGGCACAGGCGAGACCGCTTCACCGGGAGTCGGCCAGAGGAGTCGGGCCGTCGGGGCGACCAGGTCGATGCCCTGCTCCTTGTCGAAGCAGAGGAGGCTGCCGTCTCGACCCAGGATCAGAAGGCTGTTGCCCGCAACGATGGCCGGACCGGCCGGCACGACGTCGTCCGGCTCGGTGACCGCCGCCTGGGCGCCGCCGCCCATTCCGGGCCCTCGGCCGCCTCCGCCGGGAGCGAAGCCGGGCGGGCCCATCGAACCGGGACCCATGCCGCCGCCGTCGCCCAGGCCGCCGGCCGTCGAAGACGCCGAGCTGCTGGGGATGCCGGGGATAACATAGTTCCAGACGATGTCGCCGGTCTTGGGGTCGATCAGGCTCAGGGCCCCGCTGGTGGCGGGCACGGCGATGAATCCGCCGGCAAAGCTGGGAGCGGCCGCCGCCGACAGCTTGAGATCGAAGCCGCGAGAATTGACCGGGCGACCGTTGAGGTCGTAGGAGAACAGGCGGCCGTTCTCAGAGACGGTCGCCACCCCATCCGGGCCCGCCGCAACGCCGAAGGGCAGCTGCTGAGTCGTCTCCCGCTGCCATCGAAGGCTGCCGTTGGCTGACCGGAGAGCGATGACGTAGGTGCCGGAGGTGAAGTAGATCGAGTCGTTGAAGACGCGGGGGGAAGAGGTGCTCCGGATTCGGCTCAACCGCTGCTGCCATCGGAACTTGCCGGTCAGCGGGTCGAGGGTGCCGATGGAGTTCTGGGTGAGGAAGACGACGCCCGTCGGGCTGACATCCAGGTTCTGGAAGACTCGGCTGGGGGTCGGGGCGACGCTCCAGGCCTCGGTGCCGTCCGACACCTTCAGCCCGGCCAGGCCCGTGGAGGCCAGCGGGAAGACCACGACGTCCGAGGCGACGACGGGGGTGCCGCCGATGCCCGCCGGCGAGACGTGCTGCCAGGCCAGGGTTCCCGTGTCGGCGTTCAGGGCGAAAAGGGTCCGGCCCTCGCTCACTGCATAGACCTTGCCTCCGGAGAAGGTGATTCCGTCGCGGAAGGAGCCGGTCAGCGGCTCGCCCGCCGGATACCGCCAGAGCTGGTTGCCGGTCTTGCGGTCCAGAGCGTAGACCCGGCCGCCGACGGCCACGAAGACTCGGTCCCCGTCCACGGCAGGAGTGCCGGACGGGCTCGCGCTGGTCGCTTCGACCCAACGCCAGGCCAGCGGGGCGGGCCCGTCGAACTGGGCCTGGCTCGCGCCGGCCAGCAGAAGCGCCGCCGTCAGGGTCGCCGGAGCAACGGGTGAAATCCTAAGTCTTGCCATCGTGTTGCCGATCCTCAGCCAAGTGCCGTTTCACCGGCAGTATAGCGGGGGAAGGCCGGCGAAGTCAAAGCCGGCGTCCCTAGCAATGGACGTTCGCCGCCGCCGGAACGTCACGCCGATTCTGCCGAGTGGCCCCACGATTCTGGGCCCAGAGGCTCCGACAGCGGGCGGAGACGCGGTATATTTCCAGGTCCACGAGCGGGCCTATAGCTCAGTTGGTTAGAGCGCACCCCTGATAAGGGTGAGGTCACTGGTTCGAATCCAGTTAGGCCCACCATCTGTTTTGGTTTGGTTGGTTATGGGAGCATCTCGAGAGCCGAGATGCCTCAGAGGGATTCCAGCATGTATTCGGCAACGGTTTCAACCACTTCCTGGACCGCCGCTGAGCACTTTTGGAAGAGGACCTTGTCGAACAAGTCCTCGCCATAGGTTCTGATCAATTCGCTCATCATTGCGTGGACGAACGACTGGGTTGCTCCTGTGACGCCGGCGAAATTCAAGATGACCGTTTCCCCGGCCGCTAGAGCCGGCTCGATGCTTTGTCTGCGCAGGTCCCGGGCAAGGTCCTTGTTCTCTGCAAAGGACCCGACGACTGACTCCATATCGATCGTCATGATGGTTTTATCCTAGTCGATGAACCGGGGCATTTTGACTCCGGCCTTCTTGCGCTCACGAATTGCGCTGGAGTAGGCGGCTCGAATCGCGGCCAGAAGGGCCACGAACTCTGGCGTTTGTCCGAGCGAGAGATCAACGGCGACCACAGTGCCCTTGAAGTACGGGAGGCCTTCGGTCCATCGGTGACGGTCCAGAAACGGATTCGCATGTAGGGTTGGAAACCCCTTGATTCTCTTGTCTCTCATGAGCAGCTTGTAGAGTCCGCTCCCGCTGTAGATGACGAACTGGTCCCTGGAAACGACAGCCATGGACTTGATGAAAAACAGACCCGCTCCGGCGTTCGTCTCTGTGCCCCCTTCCCGGCGCGTCGTGCCGGTGACGCCCGGGGTTAGTGCGAGTCGAATCGCCTCTGCTTCGCCTCTGATCCGCCATGACCTACTGATCGAGGACATGATCCCAATTCCGGTGTCCGCGATCCCAAGACGAACCATGTTGTTCTTGGAGTGGTACTGAAGCGCCACGAAGGCCCCTGATGACGCCTCTGCATGCTCCAGCACGTTTCGAACGAGCTCGCCGACGACGTACTTGATGGCATCGGCTTGGTCAGGGAGCAGATGGAGGATCGGGATCATCTCCGAGATGAAGCGGGTCTGCTCCTGAGATGTGCGAATCTGAGTCAGCGGGATGAACCTGCCAGCCGATTCATGCTTCACGATGGAGTAGGGAGATTCTTTGCCAAGCGCCGCAAAGAGACCCATTCGGTCCAGGTAATGGCCGGAAGCAGCCGTGACGTCGTCGAGCCGCACGTTCTCTTTGGGCACCTGCCGGCCCAAGGCCGCGACCATCGCCAGGACAGCGGGATGGACGCTGACCCACTTGTCATGCGTCGTGACGTCCAGGACGTGCGGCTCGGAAGGATCGAACGTTCGGACGAACCGCTCGAAGGTCCGGAGAAAATCCGAGTTGGACAAGTGGATCTTCACAGGTTCATCTTACCTGTCCAGCGTGGAATTCGCAAAAACACGCTGGACAGGAGATTTTGATGTCGCCGGTTCAGCCCCCGGCCCCATCCAGGCGATACTTCTGGATGATCTCCAAAGCGTAGTCGCGGCCTTTCCAGCCGAGAATCTCCACGTCCTTGCGCTCCAGCTGCTTGTAGACCTCGAAGAAGTGCCGGATCTCTTCCAAGGTGTGGGGGTTGACGTGGGTCAGGTCTCGTCGGGAGCCGTAGCGGGGGTCGCGCGAGGCCACGCAGAGGAGCTTCTCATCCGGATCGCCGTCGTCGCGCATCTCCAGAACCCCGATCGGGCGGGCATCCACTACGACGCCCGGATGATTCGGATGCAGGCAGAGAACCAGGACGTCGATCGGGTCGCCGTCCAGATACTTCGTGCTGGGAATGAATCCGTAGTCCGCCGGGTAGTGGAGCGGGGAGTAGAGGACTCGGTTCAACCGCATCACGCCCAGTTCCGGGTCCAGCTCGTACTTGTTGGAA
>JAKRSE010000371.1 GCA_022402505.1 Fimbriimonadaceae bacterium
GTGCCCTGCGGATCGGCGTCCAGATCGATCTCGGTGGCCCGAGTCGCGCCCCAGCCCTGGCCAGGGCTGCCCACCAGGTCTCCGCCCCGTGGCCCCTCGACCTTGGCCCGTTCCGGACGTCCCGGAGCCTGGGCCATGAAGCCGGACCTCCGCAGAACCTCGGTCTGGCGACGGTACTCGGGGTACATGTCGTAGGCGGTCACGCGATCCCAGAACCAATACTGGGCCGCTCCGCCATGCCCGGCGAAGGCCGCCGCCCAGGCCGCCTCTCGCGGAATGGTCTTCTCCTGCTCGCGGATGTCCGGGCCTTCATGCGTGGCCCGGCCGACCTCGCCGAAGAAGACAGGCCTCCCCTTCGGCTGAGGTTCGGCGGCGATCCGGGTCTCCAGGTTCTGAACGTAGGAGTGCGGCTGCAGGAAGTCGGCCTTGCGGTAGATCGGCAGGTGGGTTTCGCTGCTGGTGGTGACGAGGAGGCGGTAGGGATCGATCGACCGGATGTAGTCGGCCATCTCGTCGTGCCAGCGTCCGACATCGGCCGAGCGTCCGTTGCGGATGGCATCAACCCACTCGACCTCGTTGAACAGCTCCCAGCTCATGATCGAGGGCGAGCTTCCGTAGCGAGCGACGGCGTAGCGGAGCCAGTTGCGGGAGAGCCGCTTGGCGGTGGGGTCGGTGAAGAAGTCGGCCGGATTCTGCAGGAATCCACCGTTGGCTGTATTCCAAGGATGCTCCTGCCAGTTGGGGTTGGTCGAGGTGCTGAAGAGGCCGTGGTGGAAGAGGACGAGCTGGAAGCGCACGCCCGCCTTCTCGGCCGCCTCGGTGATGCGATCCCAGCGGTCGAGGACGGTCTGGTTCATCAGTCCGGCGGCCGCCGGTCCGGCAGGCGCCCCAAAGAATGGGTTCTTGCCGTCCCAATGGCAGGCCCAGATGCGCGCCCAGTTGAGGCCGTTCCGTCCCATTTCGCCCAACTGCCGTTCGACGGTGTGGGTTGAGGAGTTCCAGCCCAGGTTGTGCCCGATCGGCCAGTAGGCCGCGCCGCCGTCCAGCCGAAAACCCGCGCCGCTCCGTCGGACGAAGGCGACATCGCTCCGGCGGCGCACGTCCACGGTCTTCGGCGGGAGGGTGACGGCGCGGCCGTTCCGCCGGAGGGTGACGGTGTAGCGTCCGGGAGTCCGAGTCAGGAAGGTGCCGGACCAGACTCCATTCCGCTCCCAGGCGGGGACGATCGTCTCCCTCCCCCGCTCCGGCCGAAACACGAGATCGACCCGGTTGGCTTCGCCGTCCTGCGGGTTCCCGGGGAATTCGGCTCGGAAGGAGACATCCACCGGTCCAAACCAGGGGGCCGTGGATCCGACGACGGCGAGAGTCAGAATGGGAGTCAACATCGACGTGGCCGACTTCTACCCCAACTGCAGCCCGGTATGGACCCGCTGACCCTTCGGCTGGTCGAAGTCTGGGACCGGGCGGACTTCCGGGACCGCGCCTGCCTGGTCGGCGGGGCGGTTCGCGACCGACTGCTGGGCCGACCCGACTCCGGCGACCTGGACATCGTGGTGGAAGGCGATGCCCTCCGAGCGGCCGACCTGATCTGGCAGGCGGGTCTCGCCGCGGAGCCGCCTCAGGTCTACCCCCGCTTCGGGACGGCGATGCTCATGATCGACGGGCGTCAGATCGAATTCGCCTGGGCGCGGGCGGAGAGCTACGACCCCGAGAGCCGCAAGCCGGACACCCGGCCGGCCGACCTTGCCGCCGACGCCCGCCGACGCGACTTCACGATCAACTCCCTGATGCAGGACCTGCGGACCGGGGAGGTTCTGGACCTGACCGGCAGCGGGCTGGCCGACCTGCGCGAAGGCATCCTCCGAACTCCGTTGGACCCGGCTCAGACCTTTCGCGACGATCCCCTGAGGATGCTTCGGGCGGTGCGGTTTCGGGTCAGATTCGGGTTCCGGCACGCCGAGGGGCTGCCCGAGGCTCTGGCTCAGGAGGCGGACCGGCTGCGGATCGTGAGCGCCGAACGGGTTCAGGCCGAGCTGGTGAAGATGCTGACCGGACCCGACCCGGCCGAAGCGATGGACGAGCTGATGCGGCACGGGCTCCTGGCCGTCTTCGCACCGGAGCTCGCCGCCATGAAGGGCGTGGAGCAGGGCAAATGGCATCATCTCGACGTCTGGGACCACACCCTGCTGGTCCTCCGGAACGCGGCCTCCGGCGATCTGATCCTGAATCTCGCCTGCCTGCTCCACGATGTCGGCAAGCCCGCGACCCGGAAGGTGATCGAAGGGGAGACGAGGTTTCTCGGGCATGAAACGGTCGGCGGGGAGATCGCCGGGGACCTGCTTCTGCGCCTCCGATTCTCGACCGATCTGACGGAGCGGGTCGCCCGGCTGGTGCGGGCGCATATGCGGCTGGGAACGCTGGAGGCGGCCGGCCGGCCGGCGCTGCGGCGTCTGGTCCGCGACCTGGGGGAAGACCTGGACCGACTGTTCGCCCTGGTGCAGGCTGATGTCTCCGCGCTGCGGCCGGGAGTGAGGGTGATGGACGTCGAGGCGATTCGGGCTCGGGTGGCCGACTTGAAGGCGGTCGAGCCTTCCGCCTATGAGAGTCCGATCTCCGGACGCCGGATCATGGAGCTGACCGGCCTCCCGCCCGGGCCCGCCGTCGGAAGCCTGAAGCAGGCGCTCCTTTCGGCCGTTCTGGACGGAGAGCTGGCGCCTGGAGACGAAGCGGCCGCGGAATCCCTCGTGATGGAACTGCACCGAGCGGGCCGGGTGGGACGTAAGGAAGACTGATCGGTCATGAGCGGCGGCCTTAAATACGACGATTCCAACATTCGCGTGGTCTTCTGGTTGATCGCCGGGGTGGTCCTGTTGCTGGGGGGCGTCATGCTGGCTCCCTTCCTCGGAGCCATCATGTGGGCTGCCGTTCTGGCCGTCCTCATGCACCCGCTCTACCTGCGCTTCAAGCGGGCGAGAATCTGGCCGTTCCTGACCAATGCGCTCCGGGGAAAGAAGTGGGCCGACCTACGCGAAAAGCTGGCCGAGGTCGGAGCCGCCTTCACAACGACCCTGGTCGCTCTCCTGATCATCATGCTGCCGGTGCTCGGGATCGGCACGGCGGTCGGGCTGGAGGTCTATGAGGCGGTCGGTTCGTCCAACCTGCAGCAGGTCGCCTCCCCCAGCGAGCTGACCCTGGCCGGCGTGGCCGCCGAGGTGGACAAGGCGGTGGAGCCGACGCTCCGCAACATCCCGGTCGAGGCGGTGCAGAAGTTCCGTCTCGCCGATTTTCTGGCCGAGAATCAGGAGGCGATCCAGGAGGCGGTGGTCGGCCCGGCCCAGACCGGCCTGCGCAAGTTCGGAGTGGCGGTCTTCAGCGCCATCGTGGCCCTGCTCACCTTCTTCTTCATGTTGATGGACGGGCACCGACTGCTTCAGCCGGCGCTCGACCTGATCCCCCTGCCGCACGAGGAGGGGATGAAGCTGCTGGTCCGCCTCCGCGAGACCGTCTGGTCGGTCTTCATGGGGGTCGTCTTTGTGGCGATCATCCAGGGGACCCTGGCCGGAATCGCCTACGCAGTGCTGGGCGTCCCGAGCCCGCTGCTTTGGGGGGTCGCGACCATCTTCTTCGCCATGATCCCGCTGGTCGGTCCGCCGGTCATCTTTGTGCCGCTCGCCCTGCTCTTGTTTGTCCAGGGCAAGACGGGCGAGGCGATCGGGTTGGTGGCCTTCGGCGCTCTGGTAATCAGCCAGGTGGACAACATTCTTCGGCCGTTCTTCATCGGCGCCCGGACCTCGCTGCACCCGATGGCGGTCTTCTTCTCGCTGATCGGGGGCGTGCTGATGATGGGGCCGATCGGGCTGATGGCGGGGCCGATCATCCTGACCCTTTGTCTGGTCGTTGGAGAGATTCTGATCTTGCGGCGGCGGCTGGCGGAAGGGCGGCCGGCCGGCGACCCGAAGCTGGCTCCCGAGCCCGAGGCATAATCCGGACCATGCCTCACGTTCGCCTGGAAGTGACGGAGAACATGCCGGAAGCCGGCCGCGCTCACGAGTTTCTTCCCGGACTGGTCGAGCTGCTTTCCGGCTTCGAGACTGTCACCCCTTCGGCGGTCAAGAGCAATCTGACGATCCACCGGCATTGGGCGATGGGCGAGGGCGCGATGCGGGGCTATGCTCACGTCGAGGTGCTTCTGCTGGAGGGTCGGAGCGACGAGCTGCTGAAGAGGGTGGCCGACACGTTCCACCTGAGGATGCTGGAGCTCTTCGCCGAATCGGTCCGCACCGGCCAGGGGAACGCCACGGTCGAAGTCCGAGACATGCGCTCGATTACCTACCGCAAGTAATCAACGGCTGCCCTTGGATTCATTGACCCGCTGCTTCCTGGGAGGCCGGGGCCTGGAAGCGATCTCGACAACCGAATCCGGCAACACTTCGACCGCCTATCCGTTGTATGATACGCATGGGAACATGGTGGCGACGCTGACCAAGAACGCGGCCGGGACATCCTGGAACGTGGGCAACCTCCGTTCCTATGATGTCTGGGGAGCCGTGCGTTCGGGAGCAGCCACCGGAGGCCCCTCCGGCCGCTATGTCGCGAACCTGGGCCATGTGCAGGACGACGAATCCGGCCTGATCTACATGCGTGCCCGGTACTACGAGCCGGGAACAGGGAGGTTCATCTCGGAGGATCCTGCTCGGGATGGGGGGAACTGGTGCGGTTATGCTTTAGGGAACCCCGTAAGCAAAGCCGACTTTGACGGCAGAGTCTCAGAGGATTTGGAGGACCTGAAAGCGAGGATGGCGGTGGCTGGGTGCAGCTTCCTCGGAGGTGTTTATGCGGCAATATATACGTTCTTTGAAGGGCCGACACCTTCAGGTCTATTCTTTGCGGCAGTGTCTATGGTCTTATTTATGGTAGCGCAAGACGCTAGCATCGAAAACTCTATCGTTACAAACTGGAACTTCTACCTCAAATATGCAGTAAGGTTCGCGACTGGTGGCGCCATTGCTTCGATGTTGACAGCCAGCAAGGCATCCCAGGGGACGCTTGCTGCAGCAGCAGGTTTGGGCCTCTTTCTTCAGGGAATGATGTGTTTTGCCGAGCTTTTGTCGATGCGCATGGACATGGATCAGCTGGGGAGGGAGGGTTAGGCTCCTTGAACAACCCACCCGTTGCCTTGGATGAACTGCTGATAACGATCGCAGCATTGAGCACCATGGTTGCCGTGTGCAGGAGGCAACAGATAGCGGCTCCATCGCGCCAACAGGCTGTGGTTTTTTGGGCGCGCTTTCTACTTGTGTCTTCGTTAGCATTTTTGGGAGGTTGGTTCTCGCGAAATTCAGTTCCAAACATCACTATTATCGTGTTTTCCTACGCTTGTCTTCTTGTACTTTGGTGGACCCTATGGGATCTGATGTTAATTTACCATTCGCTCAAGCATAAAGATTGAACACAGACTTGCCTTCTGTGAAGTTGGTGCTTTCCGTGTCCTCCAGCGCACCGAGACCTACGGCTACGACCCGGACCTGGACTATCTGACCTCGGTCAACTACGGCGACGGCTCTCCGGTTCAGACCTGGCAGTACGACGCGGCGGGGAACCGTTCGGCGGCCTCGGCGACTCCGGGCGCCTGGGTCTACGACAATCTGAACCGCATGACCGCCTCTCCCTGGGCGAGCTATGTGAACAGCTCCCTGGGCAGCCGTCTCAGCGAGACCTCCGGCGGGCAGACGACCGCCTATCGCTGGGATGCGGTGCAGCGGATGGCGTACCGTGGCCCGGCCCCCGGCGGAGCCCTGACCGGCCACGCCTACACCTACCGGGCCGACGGGATGCGGGTCCGGAAGCAGAACCAGGCGGGGCTGGCGGCGAATGGGGCTCTGGTGTTCCACACCGCCGGCAACAAGGTCACCCGCACCTATCACGAAGGGCAGATGGCGGCCGAGGAGGAGGTTCTCCAGGGAGGAGCCCTGCAGACCCTGACCCGCAGCTTCCTGGGCGGTCGAGGCCTGGAGGCGATGACGACCACCGAATCCGGCAACACGACGACCGCCTATCCGCTGTATGATACGCA
>JAKRSE010000372.1 GCA_022402505.1 Fimbriimonadaceae bacterium
CATGGAGAAGATGGCCGACTTCCTCACCGGCGATCCGGCCGTCGGCTTTCGCGAGCTTCTCGCGGCCCGAGTCCGGCTGCAGCAGGGAAATCCAGAGATCGCCCGGATGTGGGCCTGGATGACCCTGCAGGGCGGCACCGAGATCCCCTGCGACAAGGTGGAAGGAGTGCGGGCCGTGCTTCGACGAGTCGCAGAGAAGCGGGATGAGATCGGAATCCCGGCCGGAGTCGATCCGGTCCTCTACATGGGGGCGATCATCTCTATGATCGACGGCTGGTTCCTGTTCCGGGAGAGCCTCGCCATGTTCGCCGAGAGGGACGTGGAAGACGAGGAGACGATGGATGAGCTGATCCGGCTGATCCACGCCACGCTGGACAGGCCCGTCAAGCCCGAGAATCAGACGATCAGCGAGCCCGGCAGCACGTCGTGACCGACGTAGAAGTGCTGCGACCGAGTCGCCGGCTTCACCCAGTAGAGCCCCGACGGAACGCCCGCCAGCAGCCAGCTCACCACCGTCTGCGCCTCCATGGGGGTCAGCGACCCGCCGTCCCGACGGCAGATCATGAGGTGGAGGAGGTCGTCTTCACCTTCAAACTGGTATCGAAAAGGCCCGACCCAGCCGCCGAACCGGTTCGGCTCCAGCCCGACGTTCAGCAGGGCATAGTCTTCGGCCTGGACGGGCACGCTGCGGTCCCAGTCCGGCAACATGATCCGCTCGCCGGATTCGATGCAGCCAAGGATTTCGGTCAGAACCGCCGCGCGCTGCTCCGCTTCCGAGGGAGTCGGCTGAATCGGCGGGGAAAAGGGTTCTGGCGACATCCGGCAGGGCCAAAAGAAGGATGGCGGAGCGAGTGGGATTCGAACCCACGATAGGTTGCCCTATACACGATTTCCAATCGTGCTCCTTCGACCACTCGGACACCGCTCCGTCCGCAGTCAAGATGATACTCGGTCCCAGAGAACGAAACCTGGACCCGGGCCCGGCCCAAGAACTCATTGGATGCCGAACCGCGACCTCCCCCAAAAGATCTGCGCCGTCTGCGGCCGGCCGTTCTCCTGGCGGAAGAAGTGGGAGCGGGTCTGGGAGGACGTCCGGTACTGCAGCGAGAGGTGCCGGCGTCGAAGGGGATCGTCGGAACGTCCCAAGGGTGATGCACCACCCGATCCGCCATGCGAATGAGGCCCGGGAAGCGGAGGTCCTGGCCCCTCAGGCAGCCCGGGCCGCCGATTCCCGCGGAAGGCCCCGGCCGGAGGAGCCCGACCCGATCCGAACCTGCTGGCAGCGCGACCGGGACCGAGTGCTCCACTCCAAACCCTTCCGGCGGCTCAAGCACAAGACCCAGGTCTTCGTCGATCCGGTCGGCGACCACTACCGCACCCGGCTGACCCACACCCTGGAAGTCGCCCAGGTGGCGCGGACCATTGGCCGGGCGCTGCGGCTGAACGAGGACCTGATCGAAGCCATCGCCCTGGCCCACGACCTGGGCCACCCTCCTTTCGGCCACAGCGGGGAAGAGGCCCTCGACCGGGCGATCCGCAAGGTCGGCGACCCGAATCTGACGGGATTTCGGCACGACGAGCAGTCGCTCCGGGTCGTGGATGTCCTGGCCGATCTGAACCTGACCGAAGAGGTCCGCGCCGGGATTTCCGGCCACAGCAAGGGCCGCCGCGACCTCGGCGCAGGAGACGGGGAGGTCAAGAGCACCCTGGAGGCCGCCGTCGTCCGGATCAGCGACCGGATCGCCTACCTGAACCACGACCTGGACGACGCGACCCGAAGCGGAATGATCGCCGGGATTCCCGAGAGATTCCAGCCGCTCGGCCGGACCCACAGCGAGCGGGTCAGCCTGATGGTCAACGATCTGATCGAGCAGTCCTTCGACCGCCCGGCTCTCGTCTTCAGCCCCTGGGTGCTGGAGCTCCTGAACGAGCTGAAGGAGTGGCTCTACGAAAACGTCTACCACCGCTACCCGGAGGTCCATCCGGAGATCCGGCAGGCTCAGCGGCTGGTCGAGACCCTCTTTGAGCACTTCCTGGAGCCGGGTCGGCTGCCCGCGGGCTATTCCGGTCTCCAGGGGGCGGTGGACTACGTGAGCGGCATGACCGACCGGTTCGCCGTCGAAGCCTACATGCGCCTCTTCGTCCCCACCGGCTTCACCGAACGCATCGCCCGCGTGCCGTGAGGGTGGCAGGCCGACGGTGATCCTCCGAGCGGGCTCGCCCCGGTGATCGACTCCTTCGGTTCGGCAGAGTCCAGGCCGAGTGAACGCGTGAGCCGCAGGCGAACCCGTGAATCCGGCCTCGACTCTGCCCCCACGGCAGGGGTGCCCTGGCCTGACGACGGACCGCCGGTCCAGTTCGAAGCTCGATGAACCCGATCCGTCGCAGGCCAGGTTCACGGGAGAGTTCTGTTGCCGGATTCCGAAGGCCAAGGCCCCCACATCCCGACCTGCGGCCGTTCGAGGGATGCTGTCTCCGACCGGGGCATCGAGGCGGCCGTCAGGTCGGGGCACCCAAGGATCGGCGGTCGCTGAGACGACAAGTAGTCTGCCCAATTCTGCCGCCGCGAGAGTGTGAATCGGGTCTAGGCGTACAGCACCCGCACCGCCTCATCGACCGTGGTCTGGCCCATGAGGATCTTGCGAACGGCGTCCTGTTGGAGCGTCGTCATTCCTGACTCGATGGCCTTCTTCCGGATCAGGTGGGCGGGTTCGCGGCGGAGAACCATGTCGCGGATCTCGTCGTTCATCACCAGCAGCTCGTGGACGCCCGTCCGGCCCTTGTAGCCCGTTCCCTTGCAGTGGGGACAGCCTCGGCCCTGGAACAGAGTGATGTCCGCCTCCAGATCGTCCGGCACCGGGAACCCGGCGCGGACCAGGCTCTCCCGCGTGCCCTGATAGGGTTCGCGGCACTTGGGGCAGATCGTCCGCACCAGCCGCTGGGCCAGCACGCCGATGATGGACGAGGCGATCAGGAAGGGCTCAACCTCCATGTCCATCAGACGGCCGGGGGTGCTGCTGGCATCATTCGTGTGCAGCGTGCTGAAGACGAGGTGGCCCGTCAGAGCCGCCTCCATCGCGATCGTCGCCGTCTCCTTGTCCCGCATCTCGCCGACCATGATCACGTCCGGGTCCTGGCGGAGCATGGCGCGGAGGCCGGCGGCGAAGGTCATGCCTGCCCGGTTGTTCACCGCGCACTGGTTGATCCCGTCGATCTCGTATTCGACCGGGTCTTCGATCGTGATGATGTTCTTCAGGCCGTCGTTCGTGGTGTTCAGCAGGCTGTAGAGGGTCGTGGACTTGCCGGATCCGGTCGGGCCCGTGACGAGCAGGATGCCGTAGCTGCGGCCCGCCAGGTCTTCCAGCCCGGTCAGGTTGTGCGGCAGAAAGCCGATCTTGCTCAGGCCCAGCATCGTGCCCCGCTTGTCCAGAACGCGGAGGACGATCTTCTCGCCGTGGACCATCGGCAGGGTGCTCACCCGGAAGTCGAACTCGATGCCGTTGATCCGGGCCGAAATCCGGGCGTCCTGCGGAGCCCGCTTCTCGGCGATGTCCATGTTGGCGATGATCTTGAATCGGCTGGTGAGCGGCGCGGTCATCGCCTTGGGCAGCTTCATCACGTCCATCATCACGCCGTCGATGCGGAACCGGACGACCAGCTCATGCTTGCGCGGTTCGATGTGGATGTCGCTCGCCTTGTCGTTGATCGCCTGGCTGAGGATCAGGGTCGCCATGCGGATGACCGGGGCCTCTTCGCCCATCTCCCGCAGCTGGTCGGCGGTCAGGTCCTCCTCGCCCGGGCGGATGTCGAGGTCCATGTCTCCCTCGAAATCCTTCAGGACCCCCGCCATCGCCTCGCTGATCGCCGCTTCGCCCTGGTAGTGCAGGCTCAAGGCGGCGACCAGATCCTCCTCCACCGCGATCTTCGGCTCGATCTCCAGGCCCGTGTTCAGCCGGAGCTCGTCGATGACGAAGACGTCCATCGGGTTCGCCATCGCCAGGGTCAGGCGGCCCTCCTCCAGGGTCAGCGGGAGGATTTTGAACTTGCGGGCGAAGGCCGGGCTGATCTTCGCCAAGGCCTCGGCGTCGGGCAGGGCCTCGGCCAGGGAGACGAAGGGGATCCCCCACATGGTGCCCAGGCAGCGCACCCGGTCCACTTCGGTGATCAGCCCCAGGTCCTGCAGGATCCGGGCGATCGGGACGGTCTGGCCGAGCTCCTGCTGCTTGGCAAGCGCCAGGTTGAGCTGATCGACGGAGATCAGCCCCTCCTGAACGAAAACCTCACCCGTCAGCATGGCCTTGACTCTAAACTTCCACGTCCGCCGGGTTCAACCACCCCCGAGCATTGCGGGTTGCCCCCGAAGTCGGGACCCGGGGTGGTGTTCGACAAGAGGGGGGCTTCCTCCCGTAGAATCAGGCGAGATTGTTCAACTCCATGCGTCGCGCCTTCACTTTGATCGAGCTGCTGGTCGTCATCGCGATCATTGCGATCCTCGCCGCCATCCTCTTTCCCGTCTTCGCCCAGGCGAAGGCGGCGGCGAAGGCGGCGTCGAGCCTCAGCAACGTCCGCCAGCTCAGCCTCGCCTTTCGGATGTACTGGACCGACTTCGACGACACCATGACCCCGGCGGCGATGGTGGACGGCGGGGAGGTCAAGGTCTGGCACGACCTCATCGACCCCTACGTCAAGAACAAGCAGATCTGGATCTGCCCGGCCTCCACCCTGGCCCGAACCGATTCCGACGGACGGCCGACGGCCCACTACGGCTACAACTCCCACTACCTCGGCGGCCTGGCCTTCGACTTCTCGAACTTCATGACCCCCTCACCGACCTCCGAGACGGCCCTGGCCGAACCGGCAGCCACCATCCTGCTGGGCGACGCTCGGTCCTCGGTGCCCGGCAGCTGGTGCGGCGATGACGGCAAGCACCTCCTCCCGCCCTCCCAGAGCCCTCTGGACTGCTGGGGACGGCTGGACCCGCGGCACAGCGGCGGATTCAATGTCGGCTTTGTGGACGGCCACGCGAAGCGGCTGCGCCCCGGCGATCTGGAGAACCGGACCCCCGCCGACCTCCTGTTCGACCGCGACTGATCGAACCGAAAACCTGATAGAATCACCGGCAGATGACGTCCTTGATCCTGGCCTGTCTCCTCGCCCAGTCTCAGCCCGATTGGAACTGGGCGCCGGTGGCCCCCCTGCCTCAGCCCGAGCGGCCGCGTGATGTCTGGGCCTTCCGGTCGGTTCTGGATGGAAACGCGCGGATCGCCACCTTCGCTTTGCGAGAAGGCCTCTGGGCGGCCTACGACACGAAGACCGGCCGGCTCTACAAGGCCTGGAACGGCGGGGTCCGATTCGACGGCGCCGTCTACACCTCCGCCCACGGCCCTCAGCCGACCTCACAGGGCTTCGCCTACACCGAGGGCAGCCGGGACGGATGGACCCTCGCCTCGGGCGGCAGCGAGACGGAGCTGAACCCGGTCTGGAAGGGGATGACCTTCACCAAGGCCGGGCGGGTCTACATGACCTATGAGGCTCAAGTGGGGCGCCGGACGATCCGCCTGGAAGAGATGCCGGAAGCCCAGGTGACTCCGACCACCGTCACCTTCCACCGCATCTTCCGGGCTTCGGGAATCCGGCCGGGAGAGGTCCTTCGGTTCAATTTCGGCGTCCAAAACGCCATGGAGGCCCCCGAGATTTCGGCGTCCAACTCCAGCGTCTCCGACCTGGGAGGCGGCGAGTTTATCGGCTCCCTCCAGCTGCCCTCCGGCCGTCACGTTCGGCTCTCCACCAGGTTCCGGAAGGTGGATCCCGGCGCGGAGACGCCCCCGGTCGTCGCGTCTCTCGCTCCGGCGGCGCCCGAGGTCGTGGAAGCGGCCGAAGACCAGGTGCCCGGCCTGGCGATGAGGGTCTATGCCCTCAACCGGTCGATCAGCCGACTGCCCCAGCTGGTACCCGGGCA
>JAKRSE010000373.1 GCA_022402505.1 Fimbriimonadaceae bacterium
CCGTCACCGCCCCCTACTGCCCCAAGCGGATGCTGATCGTCGGCGGCGGCGCGGTCGGAGTGGAATTCAGCTACGTCTTCAACGCCCTCGGCTCGCAGGTGAACGTCGTCGAAATGATGCCGACCCTCATCCCGCAGTCCGACGAGGACCTGGGCAAGGAGCTGGGCAAGATCCTGAAGCGTCAGGGCGTCAACGTCCGCACCAGCACCACCACCGAAAAGGCCGAGAAGGTCGCCGGCGGCTGGAAGGTCACCCTGAAGGCAGCCGACGGCAAGTCGGAAGAGGTGGAGGTCGATGTCGTCCTGCTCGGCGTCGGTCGCAAGGCGAACACCGACGGGATGGGCCTGGAAGAGGTCGGCGTCAAGCTCCACCGGCGAGGGGTCGAAGTGGTGGATGACACGCTGGTCACCCACGTTCCCAGCATCCACGCCATCGGCGACGTCACCGGCCGCATCCAGCTGGCCCACGTCGCCTCGCACGAGGGCACGGTCGTCGCCGGAAACATCGTCAACGGCACCAAGGAGAAGGTGCAGTACAAGGCGGTTCCGAACTGTGTCTACACCTCGCCGGAGGTTGCTTCGGTCGGGCTGACCGAAGGCCAGGCCAAGGAGCAGGGGCACGACGTTTCGGTCGGCCGCTACGACTTCCGCGGACTGGGCAAGGCGATCGCCAGCGGCCACCAGGACGGCTTCGTCAAGGTGGTGGTGGACAAGAAGTATGGCGAGGTGCTCGGCGTCCACATGATCGGCGCCCACGTCACCGACATGATCGGCGAAGGGGTGGTTGCCATGAACCTGGAAGCCACGCTGGAGAGCATGACCTCCACCATCCACGCGCATCCGACGATGGCCGAGGCGATCCTCGAAGCCTTCGAAGACGCCGCCGGCCACGCGATCCACAAGTGATGGAACGCCGGGTCCGCATCCTCTCGCCCGAAGAGGCGGCCCGGGAAGATCGGGAATACTGGGCATCCAAGACGCACCAGGAACGTCTGGATGCCCTCCTGGAACTCCTCCATGCCTGGACCCCCCAGCCTCCCCCCCGACTTGAGAGAACTTATCGAGTCGTTTCGATCCCGAAACGTTGAGTTCATCCTGGTTGGGCTTGGTCGTACAATAGGTGAGGCTCGATGAAAGAGGATACCCCCAATCCAGCCCCACAGAACCTCGATCCGGAGACGATCAGGGCCATCCAGGAAGGCCTGCGGATCGCGGAGGAGGACGCTCGTAGATGGACGCCCGAAGAGGTCCGCGAGTACGCAAGGGCGAGGGCCATTTCAGCGCGGAGCAACATGGAACTGGGTAGCGCCAAAGAGCGTTTTGTCGGGCGCTTGGGCGTTGGCAACTCAGTCGGCAGAGCAACACTCTCCGTCAGGGACCTCGGCTGCTCCTACCGATACTTCCGTCACACCGACTCAACGTGATGCCCTGATGTGATCGAGGGCCGCGATCATTCTGTATTTTAGCTGTTCGCGCATTTTGTCTAGCTCCCCCCGCTTGTAGAAAAGCACGTTCTGACTTTGGATATCAAACGGCAGCTTCTGCTCGCAACCCAGCTCTTCACAGGTCCACACAATCGGCTTCCCCAATGAAAGAGCATAGCCTGCCTCGAAACCGATGTTGAAGTTGTGATCCGTAAGATCGACGACGACAACGCTCGACATTCGGATCATTTTTAGAATCCTATCATCGATCCGATCATTATGGGCAACGTCGATCACTCGCGTTATTGGACAAGAAATATTACTGCCTAAATCAAGTGAGCCATAGAGGTTGAAAAAAAGTTCGTCCATAGACTGCGTGAATCTGCAGACGAGAAACGCGCTATGAGAGGTCGCGCTCTTTCCATGAGACAGGCGATCTGCTTCAAGATACCCATCCGGCGTAACCAGAACCTGTGAACCGAATTCGGCAGGAAAAACCCTTAAAGAGCCAGATTCTATCAAGAATTGCATGACCACGGGTATCTCCGAGTCCACCGAGTGGTGCGCAATCTCATGAAGAGAAATGTAACCAGGCAGTTCCTCGTTCCAAAATGTCCCTGGGTACGGATTCTGACTATAGTATGCGAAGATTCCAGCTCCAGGGCTTCTTTCTTGATTCACCAAGTTGGCGAGTGTTCTCAGTGCTCGTGTCTTGAAATCGCAATCGTCCGCCTGGGCAACCAGCTCGTCAAACGTCCAGTTATTGTATCCCTCTAGGCGTTGGTCCTTGACAATGCGATCTGTTCTATCCTTCAAGAACAAGGCCGAGGTTCCAGAAGAGCCCCTGCCCTGAACGAGCAGGGTGCGAGCCACGGCTCGGGCCCGGTCAACGTTCTTTCTTGCTTGCAACGTTGGCGGCTGGACGTCAGGCTCGTTCGTCAACCAACTGTCAAGTGCCTCGTTACTGGCCGCCCACCAGCCTGCGGCTTCTTGAAACTTCCAGCAAGACTCGCCACGTTTCTCATGCAGAATTGGACGCCCGGTGAATGGTGACTCCTTGAACACACAGGCTATATACCCTCGAAGATCCTCCCAGCTCAAGTCTGATGGATAACGACCTTCGAGGGCAGAACGCCAATTGTTAGGGTTCTCTCGTCGTCGGCGTTGGCACAATGAACCCTGTGTTCTGTATGAGATTCATTCTTGGCCCAACAGTGGTTTTGTCTAGCTCGTAGGAAGCCTCAAGCATTGTGCGTTGGCGTGCCAAAAGTGGCAAGTCTATGCAAGATACAGATGAATCGCCTCCTTGATTCCCTCAATGGCCTCCTCCCGAGTCTCGCCGGCCGAGGTGCAGCCGGGGAGTTCGGGGCACCAGACTCCCCAGTCTCCCGTTTCCGCGTCCTGCTCCAGAACGACTCGCCACTTCATGCCTTGATTCTACGCCCTCACAGCTCCGGCTGAATCCGCTCCAGGAAGCCGGCGAGGGTCATGGAGCCGAGGTCGGCTTCTTCTCCTCGGGCTCGAACACCCACGGTGCCGGCCTCGCAGTCCCGGTCGCCGCAGATCAGAAGGTAGGGGACCTTCTGCTTCGTGTTCTCTCGGATCTTCTTGCCGAGGGTTTCGCGGCTTTCGTCCACGCTGACCCGCAGGTTCGGACCGGTCCAGGCTCCCGGATCGGCGGCGACCTGCTCTCCTTCCGGAGCCAGGCCCAACACCGGGTAGCCCTGAAGGCGCTCGGCCACCTGGCGGGCATAGGCGACGTGGCGGTCGGCGATGGGCAGCACCGCCACCTGCACCGGCGCGAGCCAGAAGGGGAAGGCGCCGGCATACTGCTCGGTGAGCAGCCCGATCATCCGCTCCAGCGAGCCGAAGGGGGCGCGGTGGATCATGATCGGCCGGTGCGGCTTGCTGTCGTCGCCCGTGTATTCCAGCTCGAACCGCTCTGGCAGGTTGTAGTCCACCTGCACCGTCCCCATCTGCCAGTCGCGCCCGAGCGCGTCCTTGATGATGAGGTCCAGCTTGGGGCCGTAGAAGGCGGCGTCGCCGGGGGAGACCACATAGTCCAGCCCGACCCGGCGGCAGGCCTCGATGATGGCCTCCTCGCTCAGCCGCCAGTTGTCGTCATGGCCGATGTACTTGGCGTTCTCGGGGTCGCGGGTGCCGACCCGGGCGCGGTAATCGTTGAGCCCGAGCCGCTTCAGGACCTGCATCATCAGGTCCACGACTCCGACGAACTCATCCAGCAGCTGATCCGGCCGGACGAAGAGGTGGGCGTCGTCTTGGGTGAATCCCCGCACGCGCAGCATCCCGGCAAGCTCACCCGACTGCTCGTAGCGGTAGACGGTGCCGAACTCGGCGTAGCGGATCGGCAGGTCGCGGTAGCTCCGCATCGCCGACCGGTAGATCTCGATGTGGAACGGGCAGTTCATCGGCTTGAGGATGAAGGTCTCGCCCTCCGGGTCTTCCATAAAGGGAAAGAGCTTCTCGCGGAAGGTCAGGATGTGGCCCGACTTCTCGTAGAGCTTGATCGAGGCGATGTTCGGGGTGACGACGCCCTGGTAGCCGCGCTTCACCTGCTCGTCCCGCAGGAACTGGTTCATCGTCTCCCGCAGAACCGTGCCCTTGGGCAGCCAGAGCGGCAGGCCCTGACCGACGACCGGCGAGAACATGAACAGCCCCAGCTCGCGGCCGAGCTTCCGATGGTCGCGCTTGGCCGCCTCTTCCAGGAAGGTGAGATAGCCCTGCAGGTCGTCCTTCGTTTCGAAGGCGGTGCCGTAGATGCGGGTGAGCATCTTGTTCCGCACGTCGCCTCGCCAATAGGCTCCGGCGATGCTCATCAGCTTGAAGTGGCGAACCTCCTTGGTCGATTCGACGTGGGGGCCGCGGCAGAGGTCGATGAAGAGCCGCTCCTTCCCCTGCTTGTCGGTGGCCCTCTGCTCGTAGAAGCTGATCGTCTGGCCTTCCGGCACGGCGTCGAGCAACTCCAGCTTGTAGCTGATGACCTCTTCGCCCTGGCCCAGACTGCACTCTTCGCGGATGATGCGGCGGGCGTCGTCGCGGTCCGTGGCCTCGCGGCGAACCAGGGGCATGTCCAGCTTGGCCAGCTCGCGCATCCGGTTCTCGATCCCGGCCAGATCGGCCTCCTTGATCGCCTCGGGGAATTCGATGTCGTAGTAGAAGCCGTTCTCGATCGGGGGGCCGAGAGTGAGCTTGGCGCCGGGGTAGAGTTCGGTGACTGCCTGGGCCATCAGGTGGGCGGCCGTGTGGCGGAGCCGGTAGAGATGCGATTCTTCGTAGGGTGCGGCGCTCATGGCAGTGAACCTCCCAGACAACGGGATCGGGTTTTCGAGGCTCAGTCTACCGGAGCGGTCGTTTGGGACGCTGCGAACCTCCGGGCCGGAGCGTCAGTCTGTATGGGTGTGAAGATGCGTTGGGTGTGCTTGGCCGCGTGTGCGGCAGGGGCCGCGGCCGGGGCTGCGCAGGCGCCGGTTCAGTCGGCGGTCGGCCGGACCTTGGTCGCCAACGCGCTGGAAGGCCTTCAGGGAGCTCGAGGCATCTACCTTCGGGCCGAAGGAACCGAGCGGCAGGGAGAGGTCAGCCGGGTGGTCACGGTGACGGCGGCCTTGGAAAGCGGGTCGATGGGCCCCCACCAATCCTCGTGGCTTGAGCTGAACGCCTGGCGGGACGGACGCCTCGTCCAGCGGCTGGCCGGAGACGGCACCACCCTCTGGAACTGGAGGCCGCTGCGCAACACCTACAGCTCGATTCAATATCAGAGCTCTGAGCGGCCGAGACCGGACCACCGGGCTTTGATGCTGGCGGGCGCGGGACGCTGGGCGGACCGCGACGCCGACTTTGCCGTCCGGATGCTCCGAGACATCTTCTCCACCGGCGCGGGCCTCGCGGCTCGCTGGACCCCGTGGATCGGCGGCGAGCAGAACCCCTGGGTGACCTATGGCAACGGCACCGCGGACGTGATCTTCCGCGCCGACCGGCTCGAAGCCCAGATCGCCTATCGCCTGGTGGACAATCGCCTCGGCGGCTACGACATCGGCCAGATCTGGTACGAGCGGGTGGACCGCACGACCGGGGTGCCCACCCTTGTCCAGTGGCAGGCGACACTGCTGAAGGATGCGATTCCGACGGGCACGCAGTACGGCTTCCAGCCTCCGCGCGGGGCTCGAGTGGTCACGGTCCAGGGCGGCTGATCAGGAGGGAGGCGCCACCACTCCGGCGACCAGCCAGCCGATGTAGGCCACGAACGCCGTGACCAGGGCTGCACCTTCGATTCGGTTGATCCGGCCCTGCCGGCGAAATCCGAAGCTCATCAAGACGAGGGCCACGGTCAAAGCTCCCATCACCAGCATGTCGCGCTCGAAGACCTCGCGACCGACGTCCATCGGCCGGATGACCCCCGCCAAGCCGACGACCGCCAGCGTATTGAACAGGTTCGAACCGAGCACGTTGCCCAGGGCGATGTCGTGCTCGTTCTTCCGGACGGCGATGATCGAGGAGG
>JAKRSE010000374.1 GCA_022402505.1 Fimbriimonadaceae bacterium
GATCACGACCGCCGCCGGCAGGGTCATCGCCCAGTTCATCCACTCCGGCCCCGGGTGGAGAGCCATCGAGACGACGAAGACCGGCAGGGTGAGCAGGGCCGAGAGGATCAGGTTGCCTGGGGAGGGTGGTGCCTCCGGGGGAGCCTCCTCTTCCGCTTCCAAGGGATGGGCGGCGTAGCCCGCCTTCTCGATCGCCTGGACCAGCGACTCGGGATCGAGCCCGGGAGCGTGGCTGACCGACGCCTCGTGGGTCGCGAAGTTGACCGTCGCCTCCACCGTCCCTTCCGTCCGGGTCAGAGCCCGCTCCACCCGCCGGACGCAGGCGGCGCAGGTCATGCCCTGCACCTTGAGGCGGGTCTCCTGGCGGTCGGAGGCGGCCGAGTTCATGCCTGTGCGGCCGGATAGCCTTCGTCTTCCAAGGCGGCAATCATCGCCTGGATGTCGGCGTCCTCATGAACGATCTCCGCCGAGCCGGCCTCAAGGGAGACCTCCGCCGAGGCGACCCCCGGTACGGACAGGAGGGCCTCCCGAACGTGGCGAACACAGTTCTGGCAGGACATTCCGGAAACCTGGAGTCGGGCGATCATCAACTTCCAGAATGTCCCAGGTCCGGGCAAGATTCAGGGTCCTGCGGGACTCAGCCGCCCACCGGGACCGCCGACTTCACATACTCCGGGTCCACCGAGACATCGAGCCCCGGGCCGGAGGGACACTGAATCCTCCCATCCCGAGGCCGGAGATCGGAGGTGGTCGAGGCGAGCGGGATCGGGCCGAGGCCCTTGAACTCCTGGTGCGGCCCGGAATTGGGGTGGATCGAGGCGAAGTGGAGGACATCGACGAAGCCCATTCCCGAGCCGGACATGTGGGGCGTGCAGGTCATCTGAGCCGCCGCCGCCATCCGGGCGACCCGGCCGCACCGGATGAAACCGCCGAAGTAATGCAGGTCCGGCTGGACGAGATCGACGGCACGATTCTCGATGGTCCAGCGGAACCGGTGCATGGAGAACTCCTGCTCGCCTCCCGCCACCGGAATCTCCAGCCGGTCGGCCACCTCCTTGGTCCCCCAGAGGTCGTCGAACGGCACCGGCTCCTCAAAGAAGGCGTAGCCGTGCTCTTCCAGCATCCGGCCGATCCGCTCGGCTTCCGGCACGTCGTAGGAGCTGTTGGCGTCGGCGTAGAGCACCGTCTCCGGAAAGGCCTCGCGCACCAAGGGGATCAGGCGGACGGTTCGGTCGGGCGGCGAATCGGCGTTGCGGCTCATCCGGCCTCCGAGCCTGATCTTGAGGGCCGACGCGCCGGATTCAGCTGCGAGCGACCGAAGGTGCTGGACCTCCTCCTCCGGCGAGTTCCCTCGATTGCCGCTGGCCGCATAGACCGAAATCCACCGCCCATCGGCCTTCGCGCCAAAAAGCTCGGCGAGGGGACGAGCGGTCGCCCGACCGATCAGGTCCAGACAGGCGGCCTCGATCGCCGCGATGCAGACCCAGTAGGTGAGGCCCTGGAGCTTGTAGTTGCTCTGATGCCGATAGGCCTCGTCCATCAGCGATTCGATCTCGCCCGCGTCTCGGCCGGTGAAGAAGGGAGCCAGGCGGCGAGTGAAGATCGGCCAGCCGTCGGCCATTCGCATGCCATTGGGGGCGGTCACCGTCTCCAGCCCGTTCTTCGTCCGCAGGCGCACCAGGTATTCGCCGTCGCGGGTCAGCAGCTCGACGGATTCGAGGATCAGCCTGGGCCGGTTCTCAGGAATCTGCAGCATCGTCGCCTCGGCGGCCTGGGCGATGGCTGCATCGGGCTGCGAAGCCTGGCCCGATGCGCCCGGCATCAGGCCGGCCGCTGCGGCAGCTCCGGCTCCGATCAGCAGGTCTCGCCGTGTCATCGCCTCCATCCTACTCCCTGCGCCGAGGTGCCCGGAGTGGGGCTCGAACCCACACGCCCCTGCGGGCTGCGGATTTTAAGTCCGCTGCGTCTGCCATTTCGCCATCCGGGCCGGATGCAGGTCCATGGTACCAAAGGGGGTCCTTCGGTCCGATGCTGCGCAGGACGGGAAGCCGGTCCCTCCCTTTCCCAAAGATTCAAGGCATAATGAGCTTTCGCCGCGCGGGTGTTTCTGCGTCGGCACTTCTGAGATGGACCGACTCGGACGACCGAGCGGACCGGCGAGGACGACCAGATGGCCAAGAAGAAGGGTGAAAAGCGGGAAAAGATCCGGCTTGTCTGCACGGAGGACGGGAAGCATTACGTCACCACCTCCAAGAACAAGCAGAACACGAAGGAGAAGCTGGAGCTGATGAAGTACAACCCCACGCTCCGCAAGATGACCCTCCATCGCGAGAAGAAGTAAAGAGGATCCGCCATGCCGAACCCCAAGCGCAAATTTTCCCACCAGCGGACCGCCAAGCGGCGCACGCACTACACCACCGACCTGCCTGAAGTCACTCCGACCAAGAACGTGCAGGGCGAGCCCCTGAACCTTCGCCATTCGGCCAGCCCGGACGGCTACTACAAGGGCCGCCGGCTCCCCGGCTTCAAGGACAAGGACTGACCCGACTCGCGGTCGGACGATGACGGACGGGACCTCCACCGGGGGTCCCGTCTGCTTTTTCAACCCGGCCGAATTGTGCACAAAGTCCGCAGGATTCACCGCCCTGCCGCTGTGGCATGATGAAACCGGGAGCCCCCATGACGACCTCCTTTCAGACATATTACGTTCATTACAAGCATCGCCACAACGCCCAGGGAGACCTTCACCAGCCCAACACCGTCGAGTTGGAAGAGGCGATGCAGGCCATCGTCAACCACGCCAACGAAAACAACCTCCGCATCGTCTCCATCATCACCCTCCCCGCCGTGACCGGAACCGTCATCAGCGAAGAGCGGTCCGCCCACGACCACTACGGCCACGCCAGCGGGCAGGCCATCGGCATGACCTTCGTCGAAGCTCCGGAAGGGGTCTCGATCTCGGTCATCTATCAGTCTCTCGACTGAACTCGAAGGGCGGCGTCTCGTCTTTTCCGGACGATGATCGGCGCCCTCCTCAGCCTCTCGGCCGGGCTCCAGGCTCCCTTGGAGCGGCTCTCCCTCTCGGTCGGCAGCGTCACGCGGACCGCCGTGGTGCGGCGAGGCCCGGAAGCGAACGCCCCGATCGTCTTCGTCTTTCACGGCAAGGGCGGGAGCGGAGTTTCGGCGCTTCGCTCGACGGGCATGGCCGACGCCTGGCCGGAAGCCCTGGTGATCGCCCCCGACGGACGGCCGACCGTCACCCCTCGCGACCCGGATGGACTGCGCACCGGCTGGAACGGACGGCGCGGAGGAGAGGACCTGCCCTTCTTCGATGCCCTTCTGGCCTGGGCCGGCAAAGAGGGTCAGGGGAACCTGGCAAAGGTGGCCGTGATGGGGCACTCGAATGGAGGCGGGTTCGTCTACTCCCTCTGGAGGTTCCGAAGCGACCGAATCGCCACCTTCGCCCCTTCAGCGGCTCAGGGAGCGGCCGGCATCACGACTCCGAAGCCCGCCTTTCTCGTGATGGGCCGAGCCGACACGGTCGTCGCCTATGCCGACCAGCAGACCGCGCTGGCCCGACTCCTCGACCTCTTCTCCCCCACCCGCCGGCCCGAACCGACGCCCGAACCCCTCGGCTCGGCGAACCTGCTGCGGTTCGGAACGTCGCCCGAGATCGTCGCCTACGACCACCCCGGCGGTCACGAGTACCCCCAGGCCGCCACCGAACCCATGGTCGCCTTTTTCCGCAAAGTCCTCGGGAATCCCGCTCCCGGCCCGTCCCTCCAGGCCCCGAGTGAACGCGTGAGCCGCCAGGCGAACCCGTGAACCCGGGGCCGGCCTCGCGCTCACTCGGGCGGGGTCAATCCCGAGAACTCGCCGGTGGGGTCGAAAAGGTGCTCCGCCCGAACCTTCTCTGGCCGGAGCCACTTTCCATGGCCGTCCATGAACACATAGTTCGAACCGCCAAAGTAGGCCGTCGCCTTCGGGGCCCGGCCCATCCATAGATAGGCCAGATCCGGGGGGCCGGGACGAATGGGCCATCGAGTGTCGTCCGGAAAGTCGATCGCCACCAGCCCGGCACGGCACTCAAACCCCTCAATCGTCTTTGCAGGGAACTGAAACGCCTGCCTCGAGCGACCGTGGATTTCATACAGTTTGAACCCTTGCAGGTTCTTGGAATCTGAGGCCAAAGCATTCAGACAGTGCTCCTGCCGCCAGGTGCTCCTGACCTCCCCCGGCACGGTGCAATTGGTCTGAAATCCATATGGCATCAAGAGATCGCGATAGATGGTCGTAGCGCTGGTGTATTCCCGGCCCGTGCCAAGTGCGAGGGGGCCGTACAGGGCCGTCTCCGGCTGGGGGAAGTAGTCGTCATGATCGGCAGCGTAGAGGCTCAACGCCGCCGACTGTTGCCGAAGCCCAGAGAGACAGGCGGTCGAGACGGCCCTGACCTTGCCACTGTTGAAGACCGGCAGGAGCACCCCGACCAAAACGATGACGATGCCGACGACCACCAGCATCTCAATCAGCGTAAAGGCCCGGAATGCTCCGCCTCGATTCATGCCTCGTTCGCCACCTCGTCAACTTCGTCTTCGAGGCACTGGTAGCGGGCGGCCCCAGCTTTGCCACTGCACTGGTCCCAGCTCGCCATACAGGCATCAACGTCTGCACCCTCAAAGTGCGCTTCGCACCAGGTCCTTGCACTGCTATCGTTGGCGTTGCCGACCTCCTCTTCCGTGGGAGGCGGAGGCGGGGTGGAACCTCCGCCGCCGCTCCCGCATCCGGAAAGCAACATGGCGAGGGCGAGGGTCAGCAGGACCGGGATGCGCCGCAGAGGCAGGCCGTCAGCAGGCCTCCTGGGGGGGGGTATGACCATCAATCATTGTGACTGCTCCATTCTCATAGAGAACAATCGGATGATTGCCCAATAGTCAGGCCGAAGTCAAGCCTCGGAAGAGAAAAATCCTTTGACGAACAACCCCGACCCAACCCGAACCAACCCGCCCCAACCCGGCCATACTAAAGCCCGTTCCCCATGTTCAAAGGGCTGATGCAGAAGGTCGACCGGCTCCTGGGCCGCGGCGTCATCGACGACGACATGTACGAGGAGCTGGAGGAGGCCCTCATCGCCGCCGATGTCCAGGTCCAGATCGTCGACGACATCATGGAATCGCTCCGCCGCACCGTGCGCGAGCGGAACATCAACCACCCCAGCGAGATGAAGGAACGGCTGCAGGACGAAATCGCCTCGCGCCTTTCGATCCGAGGTCAGGCCGGCCTCGCCACCGCCGCTTCAGGGCCGACCGTCTACCTCTTCATCGGAGTGAACGGCGCCGGCAAGACGACGACCATCGGCAAGCTGGCCCACCGGCTCACCCGGTCCGGCAAGAAGGTCCTGCTGGCCGCCGGCGACACCTTCCGCGCCGCCGCCATCGACCAGCTGAAGATCTGGGCCGAACGCACGGGCTCGGACTTCGTGGGATCCAAGCCCGGCGGCGATTCGGCGGCCCTCATCTTCGATGCCATCCAGGCCGGCATCGCCCGGAACGTCGATTTTGTGCTCGCCGACACCGCCGGGCGTCAGCACACCAAGGCGGGGCTGATGCAGGAGCTCGCCAAGGTCGCCCGGGTCACCGAGAAGGCCCTGGGCCGCCGCCCGGATGAGGTCCTGCTGGTGCTGGACGGCAACACCGGCCAGAACGCGATCCGCCAGGCCGAAGAGTTCGGCGCGGCGGGCGGCGTATCCGGCCTGGTCCTGACCAAGCTGGACGGCACGGCCAAGGGAGGAGCCCTCCTCGGCCTCCACGATCGCCTCGGCATCCCGGTCAAGCTGATCGGGGTCGGCGAAAAGGCCGAAAACCTCCTCGACTTC